>CAYODW010000005.1:0-5805 GCA_964402865.1 uncultured Desulfonema sp.
TTTACTCTTGACATTTCATTAAATTATTATTTATAATTATTTTATGAAATACAATGAATTGAGCGCCGCTATAAAGAGCCCTGTCTTTTCCCGTAATGATCTTGAATTGTCGGGGCATAATATTTTCGACTATCAACTCAGCCTCTGGGTGAAAAAAGGTTATCTGATCCGTCTGAAAAACGGCATCTACGCTTTCAGCCGGGAAAAAGATAAACTCACGGGTGAGAGTATCGCCTTCCTGCTTTATCAGCCCAGCTATCTCAGCCTTGAGAGCGCCCTTGCCTGGTATGGTTTTATTCCTGAGATAGTTTACGCCTATACTAGCGTCACAGCCAGGGTCACCCGTACATTCAAAAATGCCTGCGGCAGATTCATCTACCGACATATGAAAAGCGATCTTTTCTGGGGCTACGTTGAGAAGAAAACGGATTACGGCCCGTATCTTCTGGCGGAACCGGAAAAAGCTTTGCTTGATTACCTGTACCTCAACCTGTCCCGGATCAACAACGAAGATGATTTCGAAAATATTCGTCTCAATGAAGAACAGATTGGAAATACTCTCAATAAGGACAAATTTATGATATATCTGAAGGCGTTTGGCGGGAAGAAAATGGACAAGTGGGCGCAACGATGCTTACAATAGATCAGCTTACCGGCTATTTCCCTCCATCGTTACGGGAGAGAAATACCCGCGGAATACTTGTGGAATATCTCCAGTATGAACTGCTTGATTCACTCTTTAAGAATTCCGCAACCGCGGCGCTGAGTTTCATCGGTGGAACCGCAATTAGAATTCTTTACAATAGCACTCGTTTTTCAGAAGATCTCGATTTCGATAACTTCGGACTTTCTTTCGCTCAGTTTGAAGATCTTTTGAGAACAGCCTGCCGTGATATGGAATACAAGGGTTTCCTGATTGAATATCGGATTGTTGAAAAGGGAGCATACCATTGTTATATCCGTTTTCCGAAAATACTTCATAAATCGGGACTGACTCCGGATGAAGGGCGGAAAATACTGATCCGCATCGACAGCGAAGAGAAGAAAAAACTTTATGAACCGGAGAAAGTATTTTTGAACAAATTTGCAATTTACCGGCAGATCCTGGCAGCTCCGGCCGGGATACTCCTGTCTCAGAAGATGATGACCATACTGTATAGAAAGCGGGAAAAAGGTCGAGATATTTATGATGTTTCTTTTCTGACGGGCTTTGCGACCCCGGATTTTGCGTATATTGAAAAACTTCTCAAAATGGATCAGGCGGAATTTCTCCGCCGCTTTGATGAAAAGATAGGTGAGCTGGACATGAATATTCTGGCAAGGGATGTAGAGCCTTTTCTCTTTGCGCCTGAAGATCAGCGCCGTGTCTCTACCTTCTGCGATTATTGGCTCAACAGAAACTGAGACATGAAAAGATTACTTGACGTGACATTTGCTTTATTGTTGTTGATTCTTTTATCGATTCCCATGCTTGCCATTTCAATTCTGATAAAATTGACCTCAAGAGGGCCCGTGCTTTACTGGTCGGACAGGGTAGGGCTGAATAATTCCATTTTCAGGATGCCTAAATTCAGGTCGATGAGAATTGATACGCCTCCTGTCGCCACCCATCTCCTGGCCGACCCGGAGCGCTTTATAACACCTCTTGGGAAGTGGCTCAGAAAGACGAGTCTTGATGAGCTGCCCCAGATATTCAGCGTGCTTAAGGGCGACATGAGTTTTGTAGGGCCGAGACCTGCTCTTTTCAACCAGGATGATCTTATCGCACTGCGGACATCAAAAGGAATACACAAGATTGTTCCCGGAATAACAGGCTGGGCGCAGATAAACGGGCGGGATGAACTTCCGATTCCGGTCAAGGTCGATTATGATTTGTATTACTTGCAGCACCGATCGTTTATTTTTGATCTCAAAATACTTATGCTGACTCTAATGAATGTTGTCGAAAGCAAAGGTGTTAGGCACTGATGTTTTTATTTAAGAAAATTACAGGGCTGCTCCTGTCACCACTGACCGTTTGTATTACGCTGCTTGTTTCTGGTTTGTTTATGCTTCTGTTTACAAAACGGCAGAAATCCGGCAAAGCAATCGTTGCACTGGGTGTTGTTTTTCTCCTGTTCATCAGCTATGATGCATTGCCGGACAGGGTGCTTGGAACCCTTGAACATAAGTTTCCGCCTCTGAAGAATATTGAATCAGTTTCGGATGCCAAATGGATTGTAGTGCTTGGCGGAGGTCATACGACGGATCGGAATCTGCCGGCGGCAAGCAGGCTTTCCGGAGAATCGCTGGCAAGACTCGTTGAAGGAATCTCAATACATAAAAGATTACCTCAAAGCAAAATGATTCTCTCCGGCGGTAATATATTCGATCCAGTGCCTGAATCAAAAAGCATGGCAGAGCTTGCAACTGAACTTGGAATAAATAGAAACAGCATTATTGAGGAATCTTCGGGCCTTGACACAGAAGATCAGGCAATACTGATAAAAAAAATTGTCGAAAAGGATAAACTTATTCTGGTTACTTCAGCATTCCATATGCCCCGATCGATGGCTCTTTTTCAAAAACAGGGAATGCAGCCGATACCCGCTCCTGCGGGATACAGTGTTAAGAAAAAAGAAATGACAGATCCTTTCATGTTTTTCCCGGATTCGGGTAGAATTGAAAAGATTGAAATTGCCGTTCATGAATATCTCGGAATGATATGGGTTAAATTAACAGGGTTGATATGATGAAAAGAAGACTTCTTTATAACAATTTTTTTATTGTTCTTGGAATTGATATCGTCCTGATATTTACTTCAATATATGGAGCCTATCTTCTCCGTTTTGAATTCTCTATTCCATCTCAAAATCTTGTTTTGCTGTATAAAACGCTCCCCGCAATAATACTTGTAAAAATAATATCCTTTTATTTCTTCGACCTCTATCGTGGGATGTGGAGATACACAAGTATTTCCGATCTTTTTAACATCATCAAAGCTTCCACTATAAGCAGCTTTCTGATCATATCCTTTATACTCTTTACTACAAGATTCGAAGGTTTCTCACGCTCTACTTTTGTAATCGACTGGTGCTTTACAATATTATTTATTACCGGATATCGTGTGGCAATTCGTCTTTATTACGAACAGACAAGCGGAGAAGATTCCTGGTTGATTGCTTTGCGCAATTTAATAGGATTTCTAACCAGGAAAGAATCCGAAGGAAAAAGAATAGTTGTTGTCGGAGCGGGAGACTGCGGAGAGAAAATTTGCAGAGAGATTTTAAATAATTACAAAATGCGGCATAATATAGTCGGATTCATAGATGATGATCCGGAAAAGACAGGGAAAAAAATACATGGTATTCCTGTACTCGGTTCTATCGGGGAGATAAAAATATTTTTGCAGAAAACAAAGGCCGATGAAGTCCTTATTGCTATTCCCTCTGCCACCTCGAAAGAGATACGCAAAATCGTAGATATATGCAAAGATTGCGGCACTACATTTAAAATAATCCCCGGATACGGTGAACTTATTGACGGTAAAGTGACTGTCAATTCAATACGGGAGGTAGCTTACCATGATCTGCTGGGACGCGAAATTATAAAACTCGATGCCGAAAAGATCGGAGGGTATTTAAAAGGAAAAAGAGTTCTCGTAACAGGAGCAGGGGGCTCAATCGGGTCAGAGTTATGCCGGCAAATATGCAGATTCAAACCTGAAAGTATTATTTTATACGAGAGAGCAGAAAGTCCCTTATATGAAATTGAACTCGATATCAGGCATGGCTTTCCTGATGTAAATGGCATTTCTCTTCTTGCGGATGTCAGAGATACGATTCAACTGGATAAAACCTTTACGACGCACAAACCGAATGTTGTTTTTCATGCAGCAGCGTACAAGCATGTGCCTATGCTGGAACTGCAACCCTGGAAAGCGATAGAAAACAACATCTGCGGGACATCGAATATTGTTGAAATATCAAAAAAGCATGAGGTTGAACGCTTTGTTTTTGTTTCGACCGACAAGGCCGTCCGGCCGACAAATGTTATGGGCGCATCAAAAAGAGTGGCGGAGATGCTTGTACAGAGCCAGAACGGATGCGGTTTATCAAATACACGATTCATGATCGTGAGGTTCGGCAATGTAATCGGAAGTGTAGGCAGCGTGGTTCCTCTTTTTAAGAAGCAGATTGAAAAAGGAGGGCCGGTAACAGTAACGCATCCTGATGTAACAAGGTATTTCATGACCATTCCCGAGGCATGCCAGCTTATTCTCCAGACAGGCGCAATGGGGAACGGCGGCGAGATATTTCTTCTTGATATGGGAACGCCGATCAAAATAGCCGAAATGGCAAGAGACCTTATAAGGTTGTCCGGATTTGTTCCGGATGAAGATATTAAGATTGAATATATTGGACTGCGACCCGGCGAAAAGCTTTATGAAGAGCTTATAACTGAGGGTGAAGGAGTGGTTCCGACTAGCCATGAAAAGATAATGACTCTGAAAGGGACTGATTGCAATCTCGGTGTTTTAAACGGGTTTATTTGCGAATTGAAAATGCTCTCTGAAGAGCAGGATCACAGCAGAATAAAAGCAATGCTTAAAAATATTGTTCCTGAATATATGCCGGAAGATAAGGACTCAAGGATTTAAGGAGGCGTGGATTCGAGCGAGAAATTTACATGAGGAAGAGAAGAACCTAAAATAATAAGATGGTACATATAACAAATAAAATTGAAAAGCTTGTGAATAAGGGTGTTGTTATACCCGATCCGTATAATGTGTATATCGGTGATGAAGTTGATACCGACAGGATTTCAGGAAACGGGGTTATAATATATCCGGGCTGCAAAATATACGGAAGTGCGGTTCTTATTCTCGAAAATGTGAAAATAGGTTATGAAGGGCCTGTCACACTTGAAAATTGCCAGGTAGGGCCTTATGTGAACCTGAAGGGAGGATTTTTCAAGGAAGCGGTATTCCTTAAGGGTGCCAACCTTGGTTACGGTTCGCACGTGCGTGAAGGAACGATTCTTGAAGAAGAGGCAGGCATTGCCCATACCGTCGGTTTGAAACAGACGATTCTCTTTCCCTACGTGACGCTGGGGAGCCTTATAAATTTCTGTGATTGCTTCATGTCGGGTGGCACAGGCCGCAAAGATCACAGCGAAGTTGGAAGCTCTTTTATCCATTTTAATTTTACTCCGGCCCAGGATAAAGCCACACCATCTCTTCTGGGAGATGTTCCTAACGGCGTTATGCTGAAACAAAAGCCGATATTTCTGGGAGGGCAGGGGGGGCTTGTAGGACCGTGCAGGCTTGCCTTCGGAACAACTGTTGCGGCTGGCACTATCTGCAGAAAAGACGAACTCCGTCCCGGACGTTTGATTTTCGGAGGTCCGCCAAGAAGCGGCAATATGCCTTTTACACCGGGCGAAAACAGAAATATAAAAAGAATTTTGACCAATAACATCGTTTATATTTCAAATCTCACGGCGCTTATTCAATGGTACTTGCATGTCCGGTCACAATTCCTGTCGGCCGATTTCCCTGAAGCTCTTCTGGAAGGTCTGAAGGGAAAACTTAATTTAGCTGTCTCGGAACGAATGAAAAGATTGAAAGAATTCTGTGAGAAAAATGAAAAAACCGGCGCCGCAATAAACAGATGGTCTGAATTTGAAAACTGCTTTGAATCAGGCGCCAGCACGGAAGACAGTGCTCCGTTGCGGGATAACTTCCTTGAAATAATCGATTCGGGAATTATGAAATACGGGAAAGATTATTTGACGGTGATAAAAAATCTGAAAGACGAAGATAGC
>CAYODW010000005.1:5905-70319 GCA_964402865.1 uncultured Desulfonema sp.
GAAATACGGGAAAGATTATTTGACGGTGATAAAAAATCTGAAAGACGAAGATAGCAACATAGGAACGGAATGGCTTCAGAAGATAGTCGACATCAAAACATCCGAAGCGACTAAAATAATAGAATAAAAGGGGGCAGGAATTCAAGAACCCTTGAATCCTCATTTTTAACATCTGTTTATCATCGAGGCCATATAACCCGCCCCAAACCCGTTATCAATATTCACTACAGCAACATTTGAACTGCAACTGTTGAGCATTGCAAAAAGTGCTGTCAGCCCGCCAAAACTAACTCCATAGCCGACACTCGTGGGAACCGCTATGACAGGACGGCTTACCATTCCCGCCACAACGCTAGGAAGAGCCCCCTCCATACCGGCCACAACAATCAGGACTGAAGCGTCATCTATCAACTTCCTGTGATTAAACAGCCTGTGGATGCCTGCAACTCCTACATCGAAAACGGAATCGACTTCATTTCCCATTGCCTGCGCCGTGATATATGCCTCCTTCGCAACCGGGATATCAGATGTCCCGGCAGAGAGCACCAGTATCCTGCCACGCCCTTCCGCTCGAATATCCTTCTTCTTCCTTACGATCATCCTTGCATCATTGTAATATACTGCATCAGGAAATCCTGAAAGCACTTTTTCAGCTTTTGCTTCATCAACTCTTGTAACGAGAATGATCTCCTCCTGTATTGCCATTTTCCCCATTATCCCTGCGATCTGTCCGGCGGTTTTTCCCTCGCCGAATATGACTTCAGGAAACCCTTTCCGGAGCGAACGGTGATGATCTATGTGGGCATAATCAATATCCTCGATATGTATATACGTAAGCATTTTTAGCGCATCTTCAATTGAAGTGCCGCCTGCGGAAACACTTTTAAGAATTTTTTCAAGATATCCTTTATTCATATTATTTAAGATCCTGCTCAACTATTTTTCCGGGCTGGGAGGATTCTCCTTTTGAAACAGGAGGCTGTCTCGTGTTGTCCGTTTTCAACTGTTGTGTCGCTGGAGGCGCCATTTTTACCGTCTTCTTTTCAATTTCATCTATCTGTCTTCTGATCGAATCTATTTTATCTTCAACGTCTCCCGACAGTCGGTTTAATTCATTCTGATAACGTTTCTGTTCATTTCTCATATACGCTTCAATATCTTTCTTATCCGCCTTGGACGCAGATATTCCTGTAATATCAGAACGCAGTTTTGCGAGGTCGCTTTCAATTCTACCGATACTTTTTGTTATCTCTGTTATTTTCTGTGATAAACCGACTTCCATGGCTTTGACTTTAGTCGAAATTGCCGAGATATCGTTTCTTGCCGCAGAAATCTGCCTGTTTATTTCCTCAATCGAATTTGCCACCTCAGTTTTTTCCGCTTTCGTTTCCTTCATATCCTTCGCTAGATTCTGAAATTCGGTTTTAAGGGCCGCTGTTTTCTTATCTAATGATGCCTCAAGCTTTGCGTACTGAGAAGAAAGTTCGGCGGTTTTTTTATCGATATTCTGAGACAAATTCTTTACCTCAATCGAGCCCGAGTAATGAACGCCTGTGATTTTATTTTTCATGTCAAGATAGGATACAACAAGCAGAATTACTATTATACATGGAATCAGGATAGAAATAATTGTGACTCTTTGATTTAATTTTTCAAAGCGAAGATCTTTTTTTACTTCCTGAAAATCATGCTCAGGACGTTCCTTATCAATTCTAATTTTGAATTCTGGGGCTTTTTTATCTTCCATATTTTCTTTTCTTTCTTGTTTTTTATAGAGACCAAGATCTCTTCATTCCCATTCAATGGTAGCCGGCGGCTTCGAACTTATATCATAAACAACCCTGTTTACACCGTCTACCTCATTTATAATCCTGTTTGATATCTTTCCAAGCAGCGAATGAGGCAGTTTTGCCCAGTCGGCAGTCATCGCATCTCTGCTCGTAACCGCCCTTATCGCGACAATATTCTCATAGGTGCGCTGATCTCCCATGATTCCGACGCTTTTTAAAGGGAGAAGAATCGAAAAAGACTGCCACAATTTTCTGTAGAGGCCGGCAATTTTAATCTCTGAAACCAGAATATCATCAACCTCCCGGAGTATAGAAAGCCTTTGTTTTGTGATTTCTCCGATTACTCTTATGGCAAGGCCGGGACCGGGAAAAGGCTGTCTCCATATCATATCGTCATGCAGTCCGATTGCTTTACCGAGGCGGCGCGCTTCATCCTTGAACAGGTATTTTAAAGGTTCGACCAATTTCAGTTTCATTTTTTTGGGAAGACCGCCCACATTATGATGAGATTTTATTACGGCAGTGGGACCGCCGAATGCGGATCTCGATTCGATGACATCGGGATAAAGAGTGCCTTGTGCCAGAAATTCGGCGCCTTTTATCTTTTTCGCTTCAGCTTCAAAAACATCCATGAATATTTTTCCGATTATCTTACGCTTCTTCTCAGGATCAGTCACTCCAGCAAGCTCTTTTAAAAACCTGTTTTCGGCATTTACAAACCTGATATTAATATCAAGATTGCGGGTCAGGGTCTTCTTCAGCTTTTCCATTTCATTTTTCCTGAGCAGGCCGTTGTCGACAAAAATACAGGTGAGACGCCTTCCAATGGCTTTATGAATAAGCATTGCGGTCACAGATGAATCAACTCCTCCGCTCAGTCCGAGTATCACCTTTTTATCTCCGACCGTTTCCCTGATTTCATTTATGGCTTTTTGCGCAAAAGATTTCATCGTCCACGAGTGCTTGCATCCGCATATGTCAAAAAGAAAATTTTTCAGCATTTTCTTTCCCATGGGCGTATGCTCCACTTCGGGATGAAACTGCAGCCCGTAAAGTTTTTTGCTGTCATAGACTATGGCGGCTATCTCGGTATTTTCCGTTGAAGCCAAAACGGTAAAGCCTTCCGGCAATTTTTTTATGGAATCTCCGTGGCTCATCCAGCATTTTGTTGATCCGCCGGTATCTTTGAGAACACCTTCCTGCTTTTTTGTACGAAGCTCAGCAAAACCATATTCCCGTTTTCCGGCTCTTTCAACGCTGCCGCCTAGTGAATGCACCATAAACTGCATTCCGTAGCATATTCCAAGGATCGGAATGCCCAGATTGAATATCTCTCTGTCTATCTTAGGGCTGTTTTTTTCATAAATGCTTGACGGTCCTCCGGAGAGTATTATTCCTTCGGGTTCAAGTTTTTTTATTTCACTGATATGAATTGACGGTGGTTCGATAATGCAATAAACACGATTTTCACGCACTCGTCTTGCTATAAGCTGATTGTACTGGGATCCGAAATCAATTATCAGTATCATATAAAATCCTTTAATGTTTTATAAGGAGTCAAGGATTAGAGTGGCCAAAGGTTCAAGTGTTCGGTTGCAATAATTTGTTAAATTAACTAACCTTAACCTAAAGAATATGTTAGACACGGCACGAAATGTCAACTCAATTTTGACGGTTTCGTAAAAAGTCCGATTTCTTCGTTGCACTTCATCTTTCGTCATTGTAGCGTACTAATATGTTCGCTTCATTCCTTAAGATTCGCGACGCCTTGAACTTTTTACTTTGCCGTCAGAATTTTGACTTTTTACGAGAGCATCAATTTTGAGGATATATTTTTATCCATGATAATCCAGATTTATGAAATACAGACACCTCATGAAGCGGAAGCAATCATAGAAGCCGGAGTCGATCATATCGGGAGCGTGCTGATGCCGGAAGGAGCTTTAAAACGGCAGCAACTTAAAGAAACAATTGATTTTGTGAAAAATTCGGCATCAAAAAGCTCCCTTATTCCCCTTTTTTCCGATGTCTGTTCCATATTACATGCCATTGATTTCTACAAACCGGATATCGTGCATTTCTGCGAAGATCTTAATAAATATAAGAACAACCCTTTTTCTTTGGATTTCCTGATAGATTTGCAGGATAATGTCAAAAAAAGATTTCCTGAAATACTCATAATGAGGTCAATTCCGATTCCACAACCCGGAATCGCCGAATTCATTTCTTCAATTGAACTTATTAAAACATTCGAACATGTCAGTGATTTTTTTCTGACAGACACGGTTATCATGAACAATTCAGGTCTTATTCAGGATAATCAGCCGGTAAAAGGATTTGTCGGAATTACAGGCCGCACATGTAACTGGGATATTGCAAGAAAACTTGTTGATTCTACCGAGACACCTGTGATACTTGCAGGCGGACTTTCACTGGATAATGTTTTTGACGGGATAATAAAGGTAAAGCCCGCGGGGATTGACAGTTGCACTCATACAAATGCCCGCGATACAGAGGACAATCCTGTCAGATTTAAAAAAGACATCGCCAGGGTGATACGTTTCGTTGAAGAGTCGAGAAGAGCGGAAAAGCTTTTGAATTTATAATCAGGGAGGAAAGCAGACAGATGTACGAAAGCGGTAATCTGAAAAAAGGCCTTAAAATAGAGATTGATGGCGATCCATACGTTATAATTCACTTTGATTTTGTGAAACCAGGAAAAGGTCAGGCACTTTATAAGTGCAAGCTCAAGAACATGGTTACGGGCGCTCAATTTGAAAGAACATTCAGGTCTGGCGATAAATTCAATGAGGCAAATCTTGAAGAACATCAGATGGAATATTTATATTCAGACGGGGATGGATACTGCTTTATGAATACATCAACATATGTACAGGAATTTCTTATGAGTGACCAGGTTGGTGATGCAAGGAATTTTTTGAAGGAGAATACCGTATGTAATGTTCTTTTTTTTGGAGAAAAAGCTATTGGTCTTTCACTTCCCAATTTTATCAATCTTAAGATAATTAAAGCAGACCCATGGGCAAAGGGAGATACAGCCGCAGGCAGTACCAAGCCGGCAACTCTTGAAACAGGATACGTTGTTCAGGTACCTCCTTTTGTTGAAGAAGGTGAACTTGTACGGATAGATACCCGTACAGGGCAATATGTTGAAAGGGTGAAAAAATAACGCTCAGGAGGGGTCTCTTTAAAAATTATGCCTTCTAACTACTTTATTCTGTATTTCAGATACCTTGCAGTTATGCTGCGAAATAGTTCATTGGTCTATTCCCGGTATTTCCACAATGACTGTATTAATTGATTTTTTGCCTGATGACCGGATAGTAAATTTTATATTGTCAAACAATACCGACTCGCCTTTTCTCGGAATTTTACCTAGTTGTTTCAACAGAAAACCACCTATGGTTTCATAATCCTCTTTTGGAATTCTCAAATTCATTATTTCATTTGCATGCTCTATTTCCATCCTCGCGTTTACAAGAAACTTGTTTTCCCCAAGCCTGATGAACTGCTTTGTATCATCGTCATATTCATCATTGATCTCACCGACGACTTCTTCAAGGATATCTTCGATAGTGATGATTCCGACCGTGCCGCCGTATTCATCTAAAGCTATCGCAATTGAATTTCCTGTTTTCTGAAGTAATACAAGCAGGTCATGTGCTCTCTTTGATTCAGGAACAAAAGGGACTTCACGTATAAAAGGTAATATCGGAGAATTTTCATCGGTAATATGAATCAGATCAAAAGGATTTATAATTCCAATCAGGTTGTCGATTCTGCCTTTATATACCGGCAGCCTTGAATAGCCGCTACTGTTAATTGTTTCTATGGCTTTCCCGACGGTTGATTTGTATGATATTGCGGTAACATCAACAAGAGGAACCATTACATCCGACACATCAGATTCAAAAAGCTGGAAAACTCTTCTGATGAGTTTTTTTTCTCCTGTTTCAAGATCGCTTCCCTCTCCATCAATGGAAAGGGCAAGTTCCAGCTCTTTCTTTGAAATGTAGAAGTTACGTTTGAGAGTCTCTTTCCCGATCAGTTTGTAAAATAATCTGCTGGCCCAGAAAACAAGATATGTTAGAGGCAAAATAATTCTGGAGGCATAAACAAAAAGAGAGGCAATTTTAAGGGCTGCCTCATCCGCTTTCTGCTGAAAAACAGTTCTGGGCAGAATTTCCCCAAGTATCAGCAGAACCGGAGTTATAATAAGAATTGTAAACAGCTCGCTGTTATTATGGAATATGCCACCCAGCCAGACGGCAGCAAATATGGATGCGATGATCACGAACATATTTGTGCCGGTGCTTGTTGTTGCAAGTGACCATTCGGGATTTTCGATAATTTTTAAGAAACGCGCGGCTCCCTTATCTCCCCGCTTTGCAGCCTGCCTCAGTTTTATCCTGTTTGCAGAAAGGATAACCATCTCGGATCCCGAAAAGAATCCCTGAAATAGAACGCATAAGGTTATCGCAAAAATATAAAGAAAGTTATTCACTCTAATTTCCTGTCATATTCGTCATGAATTTCTCCGAATAATTCACCGAGAAGATCGTCCATTGTTAAAAGCCCTGTAACTTTACCCTGCTTATTTATACAAATGGCGATATGTATTCGTTTTTTCTTTAAAATATGAAACAGATCATCCGTCTTGATTTTTTCATTAACAAAAAAGGGTTTTCGGTAAATTTTCTGAATCGTATTTCCAGCTCCAACAGATTTAGCAGAGTTTATTTTTAAGAGATCTTTTGTATAAAGAATCCCGACTATGTTGTCGAAACTCTCTCTGTAAACCGGTATTCTCAAAAACCGGCTTTCCTGAACTTCTTTTACGGCTCTTTCAATTGTCATATCTTCGGACATGGAGAATATTTCATCTAAAGGTGTCATAATTTCAAAAGCATGTGTATCACTGAATTCAAAGACATTATGTATAAGATCCCGTTCGGCTCTGTTAATTTCTCCGCTCTCATGGCTTTGATCAACGAGAGCCCTGAATTCATCTTCCATTATTATCGCAGGAATATGGTGTTTTTCAAATCCGGCGATTTTTGCAAGTGTTATAGAGATGTTATATAATACAAATTGTATAGGAAAAATTATTTTTGAAAACAGATGCAAAGGGCCGCAAATAGCAGATGCAACTTTTTCATTATAGGTTATGGCCAGTGTTTTTGGTACAACTTCGGCAAAAATGAGCGTAACCGGTGTCATCACAGCCATTGCAATCCATTCGCCATAATTTTCATAGAAAGAGACAAAGAGAGACGCAGCTATAACGGAAGCCGCAATATTTACCATGTCATTTCCGATAAGAATTGTTACAATAAGCTTTCTGGGGCGTGATAAAAGTCTGTTAATTAACAAACTTTTATTAATGTTTTTTCTTTTGATCCGCTCACGTTGAATAGGCGATAAAGAAAAAAGCGCTGTTTCAGATCCGGAAAAAAATCCTGAAAATATCAGAAGAATAAGAAGTATTGCTGCATATGGCAAAATTATTAAATCCAATGCGGATTCCTAATAAAAGAAGATTGAAAGAAGATAATAAAAATATTATATAGACATTATTGATTAATATTGCAAGATTTACAGAACAGTTCACTAAAATATGACTAAATGCTATGATAGATGAAACACAGATTGTTATGGAAATTATCAGACATGGGTAAACTTTTTGGAACAGATGGAATCAGGAGTGTCGCGAATGAATATCCGATGATACCTGAAATGGCGGTCAAGATCGGAAAAGCCGTTGCTTATATATTTAAAAAAGAAACGTCTGATCCTGTGTTTGTTATAGGAAAAGATACTCGCATGTCAGGTGATATGCTTGAATATGCTTTAGCATCGGGTATTTGTTCTATGGGTGCTAATGTATTGCTTGCTGGTATTTTGCCGACTTCCGGGATAGCTTATTTATCCAGGACATTGAAAGCAAACGCCGGAATAATGGTGTCCGCTTCGCATAACCCCTTTTTTGATAATGGAATAAAATTGTTCGATGAAAATGGCTATAAGCTTACAGATGAGACGGAAGAGAAAATAGAAGACCTGGTGTTAAATAAGAGTATGTTATTACAAGGCAAGCCGGAGAATAATATCGGCAATATTTCGGTTTTAAATGATTCTGCAAAAAGGTATTCCGATTTTTTAAAAAGCTCGATACCTAACGGGTTTACTTTGAATGGTTTGAAGATAGTAATGGATTGCTCAAACGGCGCAACGTATAAAATTGCTCCGGAATTATTTTCCGAACTTGGAGCGGATATTGATATACTATATAATTCACCGGATGGAAAAAATATTAATGAAAACTGCGGTTCTGAACATACCGAATCACTGATAAACAAGGTGCTGGAAAGTAAAGCTGATATTGGAATTGCATTTGATGGCGACGGAGACAGACTTATTGCGGTAGATGAATGCGGAAAAATTTTATCAGGGGACAAAACACTTGCAATTAGCGCAATTATAATGAAGAAAAATGGTTGGTTAACAAATAATCATGTTGTCAGTACCGTCATGAGCAACATGGGATTGGTCTCTTTATTCAAGGAAAAAGGCATAAATCACACGATGACTCAGGTTGGTGACCGATATGTAATGCAGGAAATGAATAAAACCGGATCGGTTATAGGAGGGGAAGATTCCGGACATATAATTTTCTCGAATTATCAGACTACCGGAGATGGAATACTGACTGCTTTAAAGTTGATCCAATTCATGAAGGAAGAATCAAAACCGCTCTCTGAACTTGAGAAAATCATGACCGTTTATCCTCAGGTGTTAATTAACATCCCTGTTTCACATAAACCCGAAATAGATTGTGTTCCGGAAATTGCGAATACTGTTAAGGAAGTTGAAAATATTTTAAAAGAAAAGGGGAGGGTACTTGTAAGATATTCGGGGACTCAATCAATTTGCAGGGTTATGGTTGAAGGACCTGATAAGGAAGAGACGGAAAGACTTTGTCAACATATAGCAGATAAAGTAAGGCAAACTATAGGAGAGGATTCAAAGGGTCAAGGATTAAAGATTTCGAGTGAACTGCTTAAAAAAATATAAAGAGCTACTAACTGTTAAAAGCTGTTAGTAGCTCTTATGGGTTATTAGATTTTATTCTGGGAATAAGCTATTTTCTGTTTCCTAATATTCTTAGTAACATTAAGAAAAGATTGATAAAATCAAGGTATAAAGTAAGAGCGCCTAAAATTGTGCCTTTTCTGATTACGCCTGAATCAAGACCTTCAGGTTGTGCAACTGCCATATGTTTTAGTTTCTGCGTGTCATATGCCGTTAAACCAACGAATACGATTACGCCGATGTAGCTGATTATCATATCCATTGCAGAGCTTCGTATGAAAATGTTTACGACTGATGCGATTATAATTCCTATTAATCCCATTGTCATAAAACCGCCAACCGAAGTAAGATCGCGTTGTGTCGTCATCCCATATATGCTGCACGATATAAAAGTTGCAGAACATATGAAGAAGGTTGTAGTAATAGATGAACTTGTATAAACAAGGAATATTGATGATAATGTAGCGCCGTTTAAAGCGGCAAAAAGAATGAAAAGAGATGTTGCGGTTGAAGCTGTGATTTTTCCGATTCTTGCACTTATGAAAAACACAAGAGCCAATTCACCGATAATTAACCCAAAAAAAACAAGTCTGTTCCCGAATATTATATTCTGGATTGAAATATCTGTTGAAACATAATAAGCAATTAAACCTGTTAATGCGAGACCGATGCCCATCCAGTTGTAAACACTGCGGATAAAATCATTAACTACAACTATTTGAGCCGTTGTGCTTTTTAAATGATATGATTGCATTTAAACCTCCTTTTATTTATAAAATACAATATAAATCAATTTAGATATTTTTCAAGAGGATTTTTATGAAGCCTGAACAAATATTCATAGAGCTCAAAAATCTATCGGAAAAATTAAATATTATAATAAGTGAACAAAGTTTTCGAAAAACAGGAATTAAGGTGAAAAGTGGTTTTTGTATAGTTAAAGGAAAGAATTATTTTATCATTGATAAAGATCTTTCGACTCATAAAAAAAATGAATTAATAGCAGAATATCTCAGCAGTCTTGATTACGATAACATTTATGTAGTACCAGCAGTTCGTGATTATATCAATTTAAACAGATTAAACATAAATGGCAATAAACAGGGGAGTATTGGGCTTTCAGGACCCGAATAAATTACACATCTCAATTAGTTTACATAATATTCATTATCAGACGTTATATAATAGGGTCGATTTTGGTGTTTCTGATTTCAATATCAAGATTTTGTCTTCCACATAAAATAGCAATCGTATAACATATGGAAAATAAAATATATTCTATTACTGAACTTACGCATGAGATTAAAAAATTACTTGAAGATCATTATCCCTTTATTTGGATTTATGGAGAAATATCCAATTTAAATATCCCTTCATCAGGACACTTCTATTTTACACTTAAAGATAATAATTCAAGAATCAATGCAATTATCTTTAAAGGTCAACTCAGAAATATCAAGTTTACACCTGAAAATGGAATGTATGTTATCGGTTTCGGAAGATTAAGTCTTTATGAATCCCGAGGAACTTACCAGATTATATTTGAATATTTAGAACCCAAAGGTATAGGTTCATTACAGATAGCATATGAACAACTTAAATCAAAATTATCCGCTCAGGGTTTTTTCGATGTTTCTTGTAAAAAAAAATTACCATTTCTTCCCCGAAATATATCAATTATCACTTCACCTACCGGATCAGTATTATTCGATATACTTAATATTATAGACAGGAGATTTCCGGATGTTAATATCCGCATTTTACCCGTTAAAGTACAGGGAGAATTATCCGAATTAGATATTGTTAACGCAATTAAATTATTAAACGAATACGGCAATACTGATGTGGCAATTATTGCCCGTGGTGGCGGTTCAATTGAGGAAATGCAGTCATTTAATTCGGAATCTGTTGCAAGAGCAATTTTTGAATCAGATATTCCCATTATATCAGCCATAGGGCATGAAACCGATTTTACGATCGCAGATTTTGTTTCAGATTACAGAGCCCCTACCCCGTCTGTCGCCGCTGAAATTGTTGTTCCACTGAAAACTGATCTTTTATTAAGCATCAAAAAAGCAACCTCGTCTTTAAAATCATATTATATCAGGCATATTAATGATTATCGCGCGGCAATTAACAACTATCTGAAACGACTTAAAGATCCAATAAGAAAAGTTCAGGATTTATTAATCAGAAATGATGATCTTTATAACCGGCTGTTAAGAGCATCAATGTTATTGATAAAGCAACACAGGAGTTGTATATACTGGACACATGACAAGTTGTTAACATGGAGTCCTGTTAACTATGTATTAAAAAACAGAGAATTCAATAATATGTTATTGTTATATATGTTCAAATCAATCAATATATTAATAAACCGAAAAAGATATATATTGAATGAATATTCATCAAAATTATCCGCATTAAATCCTGCGGCTATACTTAATCGTGGTTACAGCATTACAAGAACTATACCTGAAAAACATGTTATAACAGATTCTGCAAATGTTAATATAGATCAATTACTTGAAGTAATAGTTGCAAAAGGAACCATAATATGCCGTGTTGAAAGGAAATAATAAAAATGGCAAAGCTTTCTTTTGAAAACGCGATGAAACAACTTGAAAATATCGTCCATGAACTTGAATCAGGAAATCTTTCTCTTGATGATTCAATTAAAAAATTTGAAGAAGGAATAAAACTCTCAAGTTATTGTTCGGCCAAACTCGATGAAACAGAAAAAAGAATTTCAATTCTGATGAAGGATCAGGATGGAAGCATCACTGAAAAACCGTTTACCCCGGATAAGGGAAAAGAATGATCCTCAAAAATTTTACTTTCGATCTGAACTCATACCTTGAATCGAAAAATAATCTGGTAAATAATGAGCTTGAGAAAATTATTGATGTCCCGGGTTCAAACCTCATATCCGAAGCAATCAGGTATTCTCTTATGTCGGGAGGGAAAAGATTGAGGCCTGTTCTGTGCATTGCAGCTGCCGAAGCAGTCGGCGGCAATGAACAGAGTGTTCTTCCGGCAGCCTGTGCCCTCGAAATGATACATACATACTCTCTAATACACGATGATCTTCCTGCAATAGATAATGATTCTTTGAGAAGAGGCAAACAAACCTGCCATATTGCTTTTGATGAAGCTACAGCCATTCTAGCCGGAGATGCCCTTCTAACCCTGTCATTCCAGGTGCTTTCTTCAATTGATAATAAAAGAGATGATGCCGGAACATGGTTAAAAGTCATAAATTTAATTTCTTTTGCTGCAGGATATAAAGGGATGATTGAAGGACAAATGAGAGATATTTCTTATGAAAATCGGCATATTTCAATGAAAGAACTTGAAGCAATGCATTCCCTGAAAACCGGAGCACTCATCGAGGCATCAGTTAAATCAGGTGCTATATTGGGGAATGGAAGTTCTAAACAAATAGAACAACTTCAGGCATACGCGAAGAATATAGGCCTGGCTTTTCAGATAACTGATGATCTGCTTAATGTTACAGGAGATCCTTCTGTCACAGGAAAAGAAGTTGGAACAGATAAAGCACGAAACAAATGCACCTACCCTGCCCTTATTGGAATTTCCGAATCAGAAACGTATGCAAAAAAACTTGTAAATAATGCCTTGAATGCTATTGAATTATTTGATAATAAATCCGACCCTCTCAGGGCAATCGCAATGTATATTATTGAAAGAAAACGATAGATATTAAAACGAAGGGCTGCAACACTTGAGTATCATTGATAAAATTAATTTTCCTGAAGACCTGAAAAAAATTCCCCGCGCATCTCTTCCGCAACTTGCCTTAGAAATGCGTAAAATGATTGTAGAGGTAGTATCCAAAAATGGCGGGCACCTTGCTTCCAGCCTCGGGGCAGTTGAACTCGCGATAGCAATTCATTATGTTTTTGACACGCCAAAAGACAAGGTAATCTGGGATGTGGGACACCAGGCTTATGCTCACAAGATAATTACAGGAAGGCGGTATCAGTTCCACACTTTACGTAAACATGAAGGTATTTGCGGGTTTACCCGCATGTGCGAAAGCCCTTATGATTCATTTTCAACCGGGCACAGCGGCACTTCAATATCTGCCGGGCTTGGTATGGCCTGTGCCAAGCAATTGAAAAATGAGAATTCAAAAGTTATTGCAGTAATCGGGGATGGTTCTTTAACCTCCGGTCTTGCCTATGAAGGTTTAAACCAGGCCGGTGATACCCATAAAGATAAAGACATCATTGTTATTTTAAATGATAATGATATGTCTATTGCTCAGAATGTGGGTGCTTTATCCTCCTTTTTAAGCAGGAAATTTTCTGCAAAATATTTACAAGATATTAGAAAAGAATTTGGTGATTTTCTGAAATCTCTTCCTAAAATCGGGGATGATGTTTACAAATTTGCTAAACGTTCAGAAGAGTCATTTAAAGCCTTTGTGACTCCGGGCATGCTTTTCGAGGCCTTCAATTTTGAATATTTTGGACCGATAAACGGGCATAACCTGAATCATCTTATAGATATTCTTAATAATATTAAGCATCTTAAAGAACCGACGCTCCTGCATGTAATTACAAAAAAGGGGAAAGGATATCTCCCTGCCGAAAAAAACCCTGTATATTTTCATGGTGTCGGATGCTTTGAAGTTGAAACCGGTAACGGTATAGGTAAACAGGATAATATCCCGACCTACACCGAAGTTTTCGGTGAAACAATGATTAAACTTGCCGGGAAAGACAAAAGAATAATTGCGGTAACTGCCGCTATGCCGGAAGGAACAGGACTTACTAAATTTCAGGAAACATTTCCTGATCGCTTTTTTGATGTCGGAATTGCAGAACAGCATGGAGTTACTTTTGCGGCAGGTCTCGCAACCGAAGGATTCAAACCGGTTGTGGCTATATATTCCACTTTTTTACAAAGAGCATATGACCAGATATTGCACGATGTCTGCATTGAATCTCTCCCCGTTATTTTTGCAATAGACAGGGGCGGTATAGTTGGTGAAGATGGCGCTACTCATAACGGATTGTTTGATCTGTCGTATATGAGAAGTCTTCCCAATATGGTAGTTATGGCGCCGAAAGATGAAAACGAACTGCGCCGCATGATAGTTACAGCGCTCTCTCATAATGGCCCCATTGCTTTTCGTTATCCAAGGGGTAAGGCAATCGGCGTTCCTTTGGATGACAATATCTCGCCATTACCGATCGGTAAATGGGAAATCCTGAATAAAGGGAAAGATGTCCTCATTTTATCTGTAGGCAGGTCTGTCTATGAGGCTTCAAAAGCGCACAAAACATTAGTGTCGGATTACGGAATTTACTCTACTGTAGTAAACTGCCGCTTTGTGAAACCGATTGATTTTGAATTAATCACTTCTCTTGCGGGAGAAATTCCACGCATCATAACAGTGGAAGAGAATGTCCTCCAGGGAGGATTCGGGAGTGCCGTGCTTGAATGTCTGAATGATAACGGAATATCAGGTTTTATGATCGAACGACTTGGCATCCCTGATCTTTTTGTTGAGCATGGACCTCAAAAGCTGCTCAGAAACAAATATAAAATAGATTCCAGTGCCATAGTTAATTCAGCATTAAGGATCATGGGATGGTATCCTGATGTCAGAAAAGAAGAAACGGCTCGATATCAAACTAGTTGAACGCGGGATAGCCCAAAGTAGAGAAAGAGCAAAAAGCCTAATAATGGCAGGCAAGATTACCGTGAACGACAAAATGAGGGACAAGCCCGGCATACTGGTTTCTGAAGATGATGCCATCGTTCTTAAGGGAAAAGAAATACCTTTTGTCAGCAGAGGCGGAATTAAACTTGAATCGGCTATAAAGTCGTTTAATATTGATATCAATGGATTGGTTTGCCTGGATGTTGGAGCTTCAACAGGTGGATTTACCGATTGCCTGCTTAAACACGGAGCAAAACAGGTTATTGCGGTTGATGTCGGTTACGGACAGATGGCATGGAACCTCAGAAAAGATCCCAGGGTTGTTACTATTGAACGCGCCAATATAAGGTATTTGCCTTATGAAGCGGTTTCCCGTCCCGTTGACCTTGTTACAATTGATGTTTCCTTTATTTCCCTGAAAATAGTTGTTCCGGCTGTACTCAAATTTATGAAAGCAAATGCCGATATTATTTCACTTATTAAACCGCAGTTTGAGGTTGGGAAGGGTAAAGTCGGTAAAGGAGGAGTTGTAAGGGAGCCCCTCATGCATTATGAAGTGATTAAGAATTTATCAGCTTTTTTTGTCGAAACAGGTTTAAAAATAGAAGGTGTTATCTCTTCTCCTGTTAATGGTCCGAAGGGCAACAAGGAATTTTTAATTTATATGAAATACTCTGGTGCATAGAATTCACAATATAACAGCTTTGAATAACTCATATTTTATATGTCAAGGCATATGCTCCCATACCCCGACATGGCTTAGATCCGATCTTATGCAAAAGCCTCACAATATAAGGATTTTCAGCTTGATTTTGTTCACACAAAATTATATGCCTAAAAAGTTCATAATATTCAGCACATCCGATCAAAATACATAATATAGAGAGGAGTTTAAATGAGTGAACGTTTAAATAAATTAAGAAATATTGCTCTTGTCGGCCACGGGAGTTCCGGCAAAACGTCTCTGTCTGAAATAATGCTGTTTAAAACCGGCGCTATAAAGCGTCTTGGGCGAGTTGAAGACGGAAACACCGCGATGGATTTTGAACCTGAAGAATTAAAACGATTAATAAGCATCAGCAGCGGGTTTCACCAACTTAACTGGAAAAAACATGTTATTTCACTTATTGACACACCGGGAGATCAAAATTTTTTTACTGATACGATGAACTGTTTGCAAGGCGCTGATGGAGCTATAGTTGTAATTGATGCAGTTGACGGCATAAAAGTTCAAACCGAGTTGGCATGGGACTATGCAAAGGAATTTGGCCTTCCATGTGCCATCTTCATCAATAAATTAGACAGGGAACGCTCTGATTTTGATCGTACATTAAAAGATGCGGTAAGTATTTTCGACCCCAAACCGATTATAATTCAATTGCCGTTGGGATCTGAAAATGATTTCAGGGGAGTCGTGGATCTTATCACAATGAAGGCTCATGTTTACGGTACTGACGGTAAAGTCACAATTGGCGATATCCCGGCAGATATGATTGAACGGGCTAACAGGGAAAGAGAAGCTCTTATTGAAAATGTCGCTGAAGCAGATGACAATCTTATTGAAAGATATCTTGAGGGAGAAACTCTTTCCGATGATGAAATTAAATCGGCTTTAAGAAAAGGCACAATATCGAGGGCATTTGTCCCAGTTATCTGTGGTTCGGCAATTAAAGACATATGTATAGATCTTTTACTTGACCTGATCATAAATTGCATGCCTTCTCCAATCGAAAGAACACCCAAAAAAGGTGTTAACCCGAATAATGGCGAAACAATCGAACGGGCCCCTGATCCCGATGCCCCATTTTCCGCACTTGTGTTTAAAACAGTTGCCGATCCATATGCCGGGCGTCTATCAATAATTAAAATTGTTTCAGGTTCACTAGGAGAAAGCGGTAATTTTTACAATGCAAACAAAGAAACAAGAGAGCGTTATAATCAGCTCCTCACGATAGCCGGCAAGGAGCAAAAACCCATTACCGAAGCAGGCGCGGGAGAAATTGTTGCTGTTGCAAAACTCAAGGAAACCACCACCGGAGATACTCTATGTGACGAAAACAATAAAATTAAATTCGAAAGCATAAAACCGCTGCCTACACTCATATCCTTTGCTGTAGGATCAAAAGTTAAAGGTGAGGAGGATAAAATATTCATTTCTCTTTCAAAGCTGTTGGAAGAAGACAGCGCGTTGAAAATCGAAAGAAACGCGGAGACCAAGGAAATACTCCTCTCAGGAAGAGGCCAGGTTCATATAGAGGTTGTAGTTGAAAAGGTAAAAAGAAAATTCAATGTCGATGCCCAGCTTAACACTCCCAAGGTACCATACAGGGAAACAATAAAGAAAAAAGTCAGAGTTCAGGGAAGGCATAAAAAGCAGTCCGGTGGACATGGTCAGTTTGGTGATTGCTGGATACAGATGGAGCCTTTGCCGAGAGGAAGCGGGTTTGAATTTGTTGATGCTATTGTCGGGGGCTCTATTCCACGTCAATATATTCCAGCTGTTGAAAAAGGCATTGTTGAATCAAGCCAGAAAGGCGTTCTTGCCGGCTTTACGTGTGTCGATTTCAGAGTTACTCTTGATGACGGGTCTTTTCATGCCGTTGATTCATCTGAAATGGCTTTTAAGGTTGCAGGATCCATTGCCTTTAAAAAAGCCGTTCAGGAAGCAAAACCGGTGCTTCTTGAACCGATAATGAAAGTCTCAATTACGACCCCTGATGAATACATGGGCGATATAATGGGAAACCTCAACAGCAGGCGAGGCAGAGTTCTTGGAATGGACACCGCAGGTAAAAATCAGGTAATTTTGGCAAACGTTCCGATGTCTGAATTTCTGACATATGAGCCTGATCTGAGATCAATGACAGGTGGCCGGGGAATATACACAATGGAATTTTCGCATTATGATGAAGTTCCCGCTCAACTCGCAGAAAAGATTATTGAAGAAGCTAATAAGGAAAAGGAATAACGGAGGTTATCAGGCCGATACCGGAATTATAAATGAGAAAGTGGACCCTTTACCGGGTTCACTTTCCACCCAGATTTTACCGTGATGATAATCAACAATTCGCTTTGTAATAGTCAAACCTAAACCGGTTCCTCGCGGGCGCCCCATTTTTGTATCAATCACCTGCTTGAATTTTTCAAATATCATATTCTGATGTTCACGGCTGATCCCTATACCGTTATCCGAAACATCAATCCTTAAGCATCTATTTCCCCTGCTCAGTTTTATATTAATATTTCCATCTTTATCATCGCAAAATTTTACTGCGTTTGAAACAAGATTGAACATTACCTGTATAAGCCTGTCTCTGTCGCCTGATACAAGAGGTACGGCAGCCGCCGGTAAATCGAGATTTACTATTATATTTTTTTCATGAATAAGCTGGCTTGTGGCATTAACGGCTTCATTGACTATATCTTTTAAATCAATCAGGGAAATCTGCCATTCCATCCTGCCCGATTCCATTTTCTGATAATCCAGAATCTGGCTGATAAGGCGGGTCAATCTTTTGCTTTCATTAATTATTATCCCTGTAAAATTGCTGTGTTTCTCTGGACTTATATCCGGGTTTTCATGAAGTATTTCCGCAAGAGATCTCACCGAAGTAAGAGGAGTTCTCAATTCATGCGTAACAGTTGAAATAAATTCATCCTTGAGCTGATCAAGCTCTTTGAGCCTTTCATTTGCGGCCTTTAACTCTGAAGTTGCTTTTTCAAGCTCCTGTGAATATGCGATAACCTGTCTTGTTTCATCCAGAATATTCATCACTTCATCAATTCCGATGGGTTCTTCTTTGACAACCGAATCGACCATGACGCGCGCTGAAGCTGATCCTATGACTCCGGCAAGCAGTTTTTCGGCATAACTTACAAGTCCGGCATCTGCTGTTAAAGCCGCTTTCCAGTCGATATTGCGCTTTTCCGCATATAAAGAAAAAGCTTCGTCGGCCCTTTGTTGCCCGAGAAACCTGCTCAGAAGAGAACGCAGATCAGGAACCGATGCAGTTCTCTTCCATATAGGAGATTCATCGGTTTCGCCCGAATGTCTGAATACATCCACGAAAAGGGTTGCCTGGCTGTGTTCAATGGCAGTTGGACGACTGAACAAAGATACTCCTGTGTATGCGCCTATATTAGCAAGCATACTCCAGAACAACGAATGAGCTATGTGATCGAAATCCCGAAGCCCGAAAAGCTGGAAGGGTTTTAGAAACTCTATTCCGAAAGGTCCTTCAGTTACAAAACTCTGGGGAAGAAAACCGGCCTGAACAAGGGATGGAAAAACGAGTGTGTATGCCCATACCAGAGTACCTGCGAGCAATCCGTATAAAGCCCCTGCCCTCGTTCCTCTCTTCCAGAAAATGCCTCCGAGTATGGACGGAGCAAATTGCGCGACTGCGGCAAACGACACAAGGCCTATAGATACCAGAGCATAAAATTCACCTATGAAACGGAAATACATATAGCTGAAAAGCAGTACAAGGACTATGCTGCCCCTGCGTATTGAAAGCAGAATGCTGCTTAAATCGGCTCGTTTTGATATCTGGAAAAACTGCACGCGAATAAGAACCGGCATTGCCAGATCATTGCATATCATGGTTGAGAGCGCAATTGTTTCAACAATCACCATTCCCGTAGCGGCAGACAAACCACCGATAAAAACAAAAAGGGCCAGTCCTTCCTTATGTTCGACCATTGGAAGTGTTAGTACAAATGTATCGGCGTCCACTTTCCCGATTCCGAAATGAAGGACTCCTCCCAGCGCAACCGGCATAACGAAAATGTTTATAGCAAGCAGATACAGAGGGAAAAGCCATATGGCCTTGCTTAAATGCTCTTCATTAACATTTTCAACAACGGCCACCTGGAATTGTCTCGGAAGAAATATTATTGCCATCATTGATAAAAATATATATATGCTCCAGTCCGTATAAGCTCCCGGACTTCCTCCCATCGTAAAAAGTTTTTTTAATTCGGGAACAGCCTCGGCCCTTCTGAATACATCCCCGAAACCGTCATATACTCCATAAGTGACAAATATACCGACCGCAAGAAATGCGATAAGCTTTACAATCGATTCGAAGGCTATTGCAGCCACAAGTCCTTCATGGCGTTCTGTAGCTTCAAGATGACGGGTTCCGAATAGAATTGTAAATATCGCGAGCAGAAGCGCGACATAAAAAGCCGTATCGGCAAGCACCGGTATATCCGCAAAATGAACCGGGTCTGATATCAGCGGATATTGCCTGATAAGAAGATAGCTGGTAGAAATCGCCTTAAGCTGAAGAGAAATATAAGGTATGATTCCAAGAACCGCAATAATCGTTACGATTCCTCCTAGAGTTGTGCTTTTGCCGTAACGTGAAGCGATTAAATCGGCTATAGAGGTTATCCGGTGAATTTTGCTTATCCTGATTATTTTTCTTAACACAAACCAGCCAAGAAAGGCTATGAGTGTGGGACCTATGTAAATGGTTAGAAATCCGGGGCCTGTGTTGACGGCTCGTCCTACGCTTCCATAAAATGTCCAGGCCGTGCAGTAAACCGCAAGTGACAGCGCATATATATAAGGATTGCTTATAATGCTTCGCCCGATATCAGCCCTTTTATCGCCATAGTACGCAATCGCAAAAAGGAGCCCGATATAGCCGAATGAGACCGAAAGAATGGTTCCTGTCTCAAGCATAATGAAGCCTCATTCCCTTATGTCGGGAAGTTTGTTATATTGAGGATACCGATTTATAATAACAACCAGTATAATTGATATTATCCAGACGAAAAAAAGATACAGATATAAAACTGGAATACCCGATATTTTTTTTGAAATATTGAATAGAGATAAAATCGGATAATTGTAAAGAATAACAACAAAAAAAAACAAGCCTGCAAGGCGTCTGCTTTTTTCCTTATCGAAAGTCATAAGGTTAATCTCCCTGGCTGTTTTCGTTCAAGCATTTTTTGCACGGGGCATAACCATCTCTATAAGCATCTCTTTTTCTTTTATAGAATTTTATGCCGATATTGTCAATTTTTTGTGCAAACGGGCAACTTCTTAAATGAAATCGTTTTGATCTGCTGTTTCCTATATATTCCCCTGGTTCATCATTCATGTTCTGCCACATGCCTTTATTTGATATCAGGGCCTTCTGCTGTGACTTTAAAAACAGTTTTTCATATTTTGCATTAGATTTTCCTGGCAGACAATAAGCATATCCTGCTGCTATCATAGCGTTATTAATAAAAGTTCCGTCTGGCAAAAAGACATACGCAAGCAACCGGTTGTACTGGTCGTATTTTTCATTGTCGAATTCGAGTTGAACTTTTTTTCGATAAACCAGTCCACGGTTTAATTCTCTTGCCTCATCCCCGAATGGTTCCGCTTTTGAATATTTGCTTTCAACTTCCGGCGCATTTATGCCTATGTATCTAATACGCCTTCCATCACTCAAAACAATAGTATCCCCGTCATCCACCCATCTGACTTCAAAAAACTCTGAGCAATATGCGTAACTTCCTGCACATAACAGCAGGAAAAGAATACCAGTGACGATTATACTACCATGAATATGATCTTTTAATCTCATTATATAGCTCTAAAAATATATCTGACAGGATTTAAAGGATTTGACGGATCAACTTGCATAAGGCCACTACTGAAGAGCGGCCTTAAACAATCCTTACGCCTTATGCTTCACGCCTCACGCCTTTCGATGTTCGATATTCTGTTTTTTCGCCGAAGGCGACACAATCCTGTCCATCCTGTTAATCTTGTCTAAAAAACCTTAAGTCCGCAATGCTCTAATGCGCTTCTATCAAGCATCGCAGCCAGCCCGCCTCTATCTTTTGGAACAAAACCGGCTGCCTTTTCCCAAACCTCGTCATCTTCCATACAGAAATATACAAGCACATCGGGCGCAATCTCTTTTATCCATGCAACCATCTTTTGATAAAAGCCTATCCTGAGAGGTTTAAAATATCTCATCTTCCCATCAAGACCGGTAATAAATTCACCATAGGGAATTTTTGAATCAGGAAAACGATTCTGTATTATTGATTTAAGAGCGGGTATAAAGCGGAAAGTGCCTATACTTATCCATACTATATTGTCTGGAGAAACATATGAAAAGATGCTCCGGATAACCTTTTTATACTCTTCCTCGCACCCGTCGTACAGGATCACAGGGTCAAAATGGAATGCAACAGGATATCCCCATGATTCGCATCTCTTTGCAGCCTTAAGCCTTGCGGTAAGAGAAGAAGTTAGGCGTTCCTGTTCTTTTATTATTCTTTGCGTGTTCAAAGACCAGGAGACTATCGTTTTTTTGTTATGGCAAAGTCCTTTAAGAAGGTTAATGTCGGTTGTTTTTGTCTTAAGCTCAAGAACGGCTCTCGATTGCTTAGAAAATTCCGGCACCAGTATGGTTGAAAGATCGGTCCATTTTTCCCAAATCATACTGTCTGTAAATTCACCCGTTCCCACTCTTGAGATGGCCTCTTTCTTAAAAAGGGTATCAATTTCTTTTATAAGATCTTCATGGTTTACAAAGAACTGGAGCACCGGAGGGTGAAAATACGACTGGAGAATACAGTATGAACAATCCATGCTGCAGAAAGTTCCTATGTGCAAAATCTTATAACCGCAGCAAGTGTAATAGCTGGTTCCAGGGCATTCTTTTATGAATGAACCCCTGTTTTTTGTTATGTAAAGAGTCTCTTTCGCCTGTTGAATGGGGTTTTTTGAAACGGATATAAATTCATAAACTTTGCCCTGGCTTCCGACTTTTTCATAGGCCGTCTTATATCGCTGCAGCATCAATTTCGCAGCAGGAAAGTCAATAGCATTTTCATCCATAAAAAGTTTTGTAATCTTCAAATTACCCGATTGCTCGCCCCCTTTTTTTACATCACGGCATCCCTGTAAATTCAAAACCCAGCTTTGTCTGAATTTTTTCAATTTTCTTAAAAATCTCTTTCAGCATGGTCTGTTCCATTCTGGAAAGTTTCTTCGGGTTAATGTAATTATTAGGTTTAGATTTTTCATCTATAACAGAGGCGACCTGTTTTACAAACCTTAACTGCATCATGAAGCTGTATGCCTGATCAATTTCATTGTAATCCTGCCACGTTAATACTTTTTTTAAATAAAGCTGGTAGAGCCTTTCCTGCGTGTTTGTTTCTTCAATACCGTGCTTTAACGCATATATTCTTGCGAAATCTACAACCGGCGTCATGGCGCTTTTAATATCAAGCGCATCCCGGTGCTCACCCTTCGATTCTACAACAAAATTGCGAAAAAAGCCTATTGGAGGCTTGAAGCACAATGCGTTTTCCGAAAGATGCCTGAAAAAGCCCGCCCAACCTCCAAGTGATTTTAAAAGGTATCGCCTTAACTGTTCGGTAATATTTGAATCACCGAAAGCGCATCTGAAATCAAAAAAAATACTTGCCTTAAGCAGATCTTCAGCTTCAGCGGTGTGTATCCAGGAATTGAAGTATTTTTTCCAAACGGATAAAGGTTGGCACCATTTAGGATTCTTGGCCATGACATCACCTTTACAAAACTCGTAGCCTGCCATGTCCAGCCACGTACAGACTTTCTCTCCGAAATTTAAAAAATATTTCCTGACCTCATCTTCTTTATCTTCCGGAACATCGTCAAAAATTATTGCATTATCCTGATCGGTTTTTAAAGTCTGTTCTTTTCTCCCTTCACTTCCCATTATCATGAATACGAACGGGGCAGGAGGCGGGCCAAGGTCATTAATTGCAAATCCTATGATTTTGTTCAAAATCGTATCCGAAATGGTTGTAATAAATCGAGTAACATTTTTCGCTATTGCTCCATTGTTGATTAGAGCCTGTACCAGTTTCGGCAAGCGCCTGTGTTTGTCTATGATCTCTTCTATGCTGTTCGCCGTGACTATTTCCCTCACGACAAAAAACGGGGATTGACCCTGTGCAGTTAATAGATCCCTGTTTGTTACGATGCCTGTTACTTTCCCGCCGGAATCGGTAACCGCTATATGCTTTATATTCTGCTGCATCATTGCCATGAAAGCTTCAAATACAAGAGCCTGCCCCGATATTTTGCACAAAGGTGATGACATTATATCCGCGGCGGGAAGTTTTATGTCGTAGCCTTTTGCGATGACTTTTTTTCTCAGATCATTATCGGTGACAACGCCGATAAATTCGCCGGAGTTGTCTGTTACAAAGATGGAACTGCAGCTCTGTTTGCTCATGATGGATGCCGCATCCTGAATCGACGTCTCTTCTCCGCAATAAACAAGCCTGCTGTTTGTAACCGCCGATACAGGCTGGTTAAGAAACTGCAGGGCCTCTTCCTTCGGCTGAATGTTCTTTGCTATTATCTCGGCATATGATTTATCGAGCATCCTCTTCCCGAAAGTATCAGTGAAATAATCGGAAAAAGCCTCATAATTTTTACATATATCTAAAAACCTTTTTTGAGGTAATATATAAAAGTATGTGTTTTCATTTGTCTTCAGTGTCCGGACAGCTAATCCGTCATTTAAAAGCATGGAAATACCGCCGTACAAATCTCCTTCTCCAAGCCTTCCTATAAGTGATTTTTTGCCTTTATCTTCAAAATACCGCTCCGCGGCCCCTTTTTGAATTATATACAAATAGCCTACCCTTGATTCGCCCTGGATGAATAAAACCGTATTTTGGGGATAATAGACTGTTGAGAGTTCGGAAGCTACTACTTCGATCTCTTCTTCGGGAAGAAACGAGAAAGGAACAATTCCTTTCAGAAACTGGAATGCCTGACCGGTTGTTATTATTGAAGCATACGATTCATCCAGCATGCGTCCGCTGAAAGTTTCCACAAAATATTCATAAAATATCTTGTAACGGGTGCATAAATCGAGAAAGTTCTTTTTGGGTATTATATAAATAGTTGAATCCTGATAAATTTTCGTGGTGCGTATGGAAAGACCGGCATTCATAAGCAAAGAAATTCCGCCGAAAATATCACCCGCTTTCAGGAAACCGCTTAAAACCTTATCCCCCTGCCTATCAAAATACAATTCAACCAGCCCCTCTTTTATAATATAGATATTCTCTATTCTGGTAATATTCTGAACAGCCAGAACCGAGTCTTTCGGGTATGTGCGGATATCAACAGACTCTGCTACCTGCCGCAGCTCTTTTTCAGGCAGTTTGGAAAACGGCAATATATCCGATAAAAATTCAGTTACTTCTTTATTCATTTATTCCTCGAATCCTTGAATCCTCGAACCCTTTATTTTATCAGTATTTAATTTTCGCAAAATGTGTTTTCTGCGAGGCTTCGCGTGCCTGTTTTAAAGTATATATTCCCATTTTTGCCAGAAGAGGAATGAGTTTTATAAACAATTCCCCTGTTGCAATTGCATCTCCAAGGGCGGTATGCCTTCCTATTATGCTGACCCCGAGTCTTGCCGCAATTGCTTCCAGATTATGGTCGCTATGAACCGGATGAACAATAGCCGAAAGAAGCATTGTGTCAAGAACAGGATTAATAAATTTTGTCTTTGAAGATAACTCCTTCATCTGAAGCATACGCATATCAAATGCGGCATTGTGCGCAACCAAGACAGTAGCTTCCGCAAATCTGCCGAACAGGGGAAGAACCTGCTCTATCGAAGGCTGATTTTGCAGCATGTGTTGTTCAATTCCATGAAACCGTATCGATTCAAAAGGCAGGGTGCGTCCCGGATTGACAAGCTTATCAAAACTTTCGTCGCGAAGCAGATGCCCATTTACTATCCGGATAGCTCCTATGGATATGATCTCGTCTTCTTCCGGATTCAGCCCTGTAGTTTCGGTGTCAAAAACAGTATATATAAGTTCGCTTAAAGGGCAATTATCCATCTCAGGAACCTGTCCCGGCTGATTGAACAGATCAAAGTCATAAAAAACCGGGCGGCTCTCAGGGAGGATCGTCAGGTTTCTGATGCTCTCGGAAATGCTTTCACCGGCAGATGGCAGAAGCATCCGTATGTATGACCGGCTGGCGGTATTTCTATCGACAAAAGAGAAAGCCTCAGCTTCATGATGTTTCATTATCTCTTTTAAAGTCAGAGGCTTTCCCTCTTTTTCAATCCTGATTATTTTCTTATCAAGAACTCTGAAGGTTTCTATTTTGAGAGGAGCGCCTTCCCATGCAATATCAATCATTACAAACTTGTTATTGGTGTCAATGTCAAATCTGAACTCCTGTTGTCCAGTTTCATTTTTCAGCTCTTCGAGTAAGAACATGAAAGCCGTTATCATTGAATAGGTATCGACTTTGATCCAGCAGGGAAGACCGGGTTTAACATAATGAATATCTAATCCCAGATTTTTTTCAGCCCTGTTTTTAACCGATTCAACGAAATCTTCCGCCGACATCTTTACAAGAGGCCACATGCTGTTAAAGCGGCAGAAATAATTAAAAAAAGTTTCATCAATCATATTACCGAGAGTTATTGATTCCCTGTGAATAATCCCCGCAAATTCATTAAACTGCTCTTTTTTTATATCGGGGTATTCGAGCACAACCTCTACAGCAGATCTTATTCCCGCAATTGAAGCCCTGACTCCTCTTGTAAATGAAAGAAGAAGTGTATCAAAACGGCTTTCATTTTCAAGCTGTTCGGTGATATCTTCAAGTATCAGTATAAATCCCGTAAATTTTTTAAGATGATTTAATACAGGCACAACTTCGGCACGAAGCAACTTGTCTTCCCTGCTGACAGTTATAAATGAAGAAACATTCTTATCCTCTTCCTTCAGCCCTTCAGCTATTTCATCAAGAGCATGAACCAAAAGTTTTTTTTCGATAATACCGAAAACAGATCGCCCTATTCCGACAAGCACGTTTTGGACTTTCTGCTCCGATTTTCCGTTAGATCCGCTTTCAAATAAATGCCTTGCTTTTTTGTTGTATAATATTATCTGTCCGTCGGCATTGCATATCAGAATTCCTTCAGATAATTCGGACATGACTGCGGCAAGAATGTTCCGCTCTTTTTCAGATTCCGTTCTTGCGAAATGGATCATCTCATCGACATTTCGCCGTAGATTTTCATAACGGTCAGCGCCTTCATTTATTGCTTCCGAAAGGCCGACTAAATCTCGGCTACCTTCCATTTTTATGCGGTGGGAAGGATTGACGGTATTTATGATATGAGTTTCACTTATTAGTTTTTTTGCAGGAAGAATATAAACATGGAGAATCCCGTCCAGAACTGAGACAAAGCACGCCATTATCAAGATAAAGGCAGTAAAAACATAAAAAAAATTCTGCTCTATAATGTTTATTAATAAGGTTTTTTGATCTGGCTCCAGATGCTGCCAGAATATCCACCCCATATAATAGAACATCAGGCATATGATTACAGCGGATAATGCAACAAAGCGCCAGAATTTATTAATGGATTTCATCAGTTAATGACCCAGAATTTCCCTGACTTTCTGTATTATCTCTGCGTTTGCAAAAGGCTTGGTGATATAGGCGTCGGCGCCGAGCGCCAGGCCTTTTGCTATATCCACCTCACGTCCCATGGCGGAAACAAAAATAACTTTGATGTCTTTCCAGTTTGGATTGCTCCTTATCATCTGGCAGACTTCAAAACCATCTATTATAGGAAGCATGATGTCAAGAAGAATTAATTCCGGATTGAATGATATGATTTTCTCGATGGCTTCTTCGCCATTATATGCGGCCGTAACCTGATAGCCTTTCTGCTGCATCAGAAATTCGAGAGGAACGACTATACTTTGCTCATCATCTGCAATCAGTATTTTTGAGGACATATATTATATACCCCCCTTTGAACTTATAACAGCGGCAACCCCGCTGTTTGCGGCACAGACATGTGAGCATTTTGAAGGGAAAAGCAGGGCATTTAGAAAATGCCCTGCTTTGGTGAAGATTATTTAAGCAATTACAGACATTCTATTTTTGTACCATCTTTGTGATGGCTTCAACTATCTCTGGATTTGCAAGCGTCATGACATCACCGACATCTTTTTTATTGGATATCGCGCCAAGTACGCGCCGCATTATCTTTCCTGAACGGGTTTTCGGCATATCGGGAACAATCCAGACCTTCCTCGGTTTTGCTATCGGACCGATCTCCTTTACAAGGGCATTTACAACCGCCTTCTCAATTTCAGGGCTTGCTTTGAACCCTGGTTTTAATGCAACATAAAGATCGGGAACTACTCCTTTAATGTCATCTTTGACTGGAACAACCGCAGCTTCCGCCACTTCTGGAACAGTAAGGGCGGCAGATTCAAGCTCTTTTGTGCCGAGCCTGTGACCGGACACGTTGATAACGTCGTCGATTCTGCCGAGTATCCTGTAATAGCCGTCCGGAGCCTGTACTGCCGCATCACCTGTCAGGTATGGCCAATCCCGCCAATCTTTGCTTTTCGGATTCTTGCAATACCTTTCGAAATAAGTCTTAACGAAGCGATCGCGGTCTCCCCATATCGTCTGAAACATGCCAGGCCATGGGTTCTGGATGCATATATTCCCGGCTTTTCCCGCCCCCTGGGGAATCACCACTCCGTCATTATCATAAATAATGGGGTGAATTCCGGGCATCCCTGGGCCTGCGCTGCCGGGCTTCATAGGCTTGATGGCCGGCAATGTACTGCAAAGGAAACCACCGTTCTCCGTCTGCCACCAGGTATCGACAATGGCCGCCTCGCCCTTGCCGACTTCCTTATAATACCATTTCCATACCTCCGGCTCGATCGGCTCACCAACCGTAGTCATATGCTTGAAGTGATAGTTGTATTTCTTCGGCTCGTCAGGACCGACCTTTCTGAGCCCCCTGATGGTGGTAGGCGCGGTATGGAAGATGTTCACGTCGAGATCCTGAGCGATCCTCCAGGCCCTGCCTGCATCCGGATAGGTTGGAATGCCTTCGAAAATCACACTGGACGCAGCCAGCGCCAGGGGGCCATAAACGATGTAGGAATGGCCTGTGATCCATCCGATATCAGCCATGCACCAGTAAACGTCCGTCGGATGTATGTCCTGGACATATTTTGAGGTACCGGTTACGTAAGCAAGATATCCGCCGGTGCTGTGCTGGCATCCTTTGGGCTTTCCTGTCGTGCCGCTGGTGTACATGAGGAAGAGCGGAGCTTCGGCAGGCATCTTCACAGGCTCTATCCTGGCGCCGTAATATTTCTTCAGCAGATCGTTCACGAAGAAGTCGCGGCCTTCGACCATGGGAGTGGCCGCGGAATATTTGCCGGGATAACGCTGCCATACCAGGACCTTCTTTACTGTCCTGCCCTCTTTTGCCGCTTCTGCAACTGCAATATCAGCTTTTTCCTTGTGATCAAGAAGCTGACCGCCCCTGAAATAAGCGTCCATCGTTATCAGGATTTCACTTCCCGAGTCAACGATCCTGTCCGCGGCAGCCTTGCCGCTGAACCCGCCGAAAACCTGTGAGTGAATAATGCCTAGACGCGCGCATGCAAGCATCGTAACGGGAAGCTCGCCAACCATAGGCAGATGGAGCGTTACCCTGTCTCCCGCCTTCAGACCGCAATCCTTGAGGAGAGCCGCAAACTCGTTCACCCTAACGTACAATTCCTGATAGGTGATATGCTCGGTCTTGTCGGTTTCAAGCTCGGGAACAAAATGGATTGCGGTCTTGTTTTTGTAAAGCGGCAGATGCCGGTCAATACAGTTATAGCTGGCATTTATCAATCCGCCCTTGAACCATTTGTAGCATGGGGCGTCACTTGTGTCGAGTATTGTATCCCAATACTTATACCAGGTTAAAAGATCCGCGTACTCCTTGTAGCAGTCCGGAAAGTTCTCAAGGCTGAACCGCTCATAGATAGACTCGTCGGTCATGTTAGCCTGGGCAATGAATTTTGGCGAAGAATGATAATAACCCTCTTCCTGCCAGTGAACAGCTATCTGGGCTTCCGATGTTTCAACTACTTCTCTTTCCGCCATCTATCATACCTCCTTAGAATTTATTTTAATTAAAATAGCTCATAACCCTTCCCTTCATTTATAGCACAATCCCATGATTTCCCTGAGCTTGTCCAAAATTGCCTATTTCCGGATTGGAAAGTCACATGTGTCCAAATTTGGTTTCCGGATGGACACTAATCAGGATAAGGGAGTGACCGAAACAGCAAGAGCATTCCCCGCTGCTTTCGGCGGTGAGCTTCAATAGTTACAGTTGGGGCGGGAAAATCCCCGCCCCTGTTGTCAATTCATGTTTCAATATTGTCCGGCAGGGCGAATCATCCCCACAAGCCCATGCCGAAACTCGCAGTAAACAAAATTATAAAGGCAATAATGCCTATCAACCATTTGTCTTCCAGTTTCATAACGCCCTCCTTTAATATAAAACCATTTATACTATTCCTTTACCACGATCATCTGCTCTTGTTCCGCCCGTGCGAGCTGAACATCGTTGGTTGTGGAAAGTTCGCACTTGAAGGTCAGAGCCCACATCATGATGATACCCGCGGTCCACCAGAAGATCTGCCATGACCAGAGAGGCGGAAAGCCTGCAAATTTAAATGCGGTATTTCCAAGAATACATGCGGGACCGATGGCCAATATATACCAGAGAAGTGTTACGGGTTTCATTATTCCGCGCCACTTGATAGCGCTTTCGGATGGCGCATCAACGCTGTCGAGCCATTGCCTGACTTCGGCCTGACGATCAATGGTCTCCTTGTCATCCTTGATGCCTATACCTTTGCATATAAAGGCAACCACAAGACCGACAAATGTGCCCCAGAACGCGCAGTGCATTGAAAGCGGATTAGGCCACACAGCATAAGTCAGATATACAGCAAACATGCCGGCTGCAACTCCCAGAACGGCGCCGATTCTGGGGAATTTAACACCCCAGCAGACACCGATCAGAAGAACATACATAACAAAACCGAAAGCCGTTGCAAGGGCGCCCAGAATTACGAGAGCCGCTTTGGAGTTGATGCCCACATAGAGAGCTGCAATGGTGAGAACAGTTGTAAGAACACGGTTTACCCAGATCTGTTCAGACTGACTTGCCTGCTGATTCCGTACATAGCGCCAATAGACGTCACGCAGAAGAATGGAGCCGCCGGTATTGATATATGGGGATGCCGTGGAATGAATTGCCGCAATGGCGCCCATGAAGACAAACCCGACCATGAACGGAGGGAGAAATTGGTTTATAAGGGTTGGGACAACGATCCTGTCGGTCATGCCCTGAAAAGCCGCTACTCCTGCAACCTCAAGCACTTTGGTGCCCATGCCCTGGATGGCCGTAAAGTAAAACAGAGCAAAACCGACTACGAATGTTGACATGAAGGTCTGCTGCCAGGCCAATGGTTTTGGAGATTTGATGCCGAAAAAGGTCATGGTGAAAGCCGGTGAAGACTGAATACCCATGAGAGAGAACATGTAGGTCAGAATCATAACCGCAGTCCAGGATGCCGCCCCCTTCTTACCCAAGCCAAATGTAATGACTTCGGGAACCGTCAGAAATTTTGCATCCAGTTTTGCAAGTGATGCAGAAAAACCAGTCCAACCGCCAAACTGGGGTTGAATGATAACATAAAAACCCAGGGCAATTATACCGCCCACAAGTAGAACGAACTGGACCACGCCGACCCATGCGCCAGCTTTCATACCGCCCGTAACAACATAAAACCAGACGATGGCGGCCAGAAAAATTGCGCCGGTAATGAATTCAACACCTGTTATTACATTGAAAAGAGCCCCTGCTGCCATCAACTGTACGGCTGAATAGAAAATCGAATACAGAACGGCGGTAAGAACAACCAGCCAGCGAATCGCTGTGCTGTTATAATAATAGGAATACATGTCACCGGGTGTAACAAACCCGTATCTTTTACCGAGCAGCCATTGCCGTTTGGCAAAAAAAGTTCCAGTAATGGGAATGGTAAGAACATAAAAAGATGCAAACGCATAGGCCAAACCGTCTCTCCAAATAAGACCCGGATGGCCGATAAATGTCCAGCCGCTGAAGGAAGCTGCTGTCGCAGACATCAGAAATGCGATGAAAGGCACTGAACGCCCGCCGATGGCATAGCCTGCGGAAGTTTTTTCTGCGAGGAACCCCTTGATTCCCTGCCAGAAAGCATAAACCATGTAAAGACCAAGCAAGATATAGACCCAAGTTACAGCACTCATACGTATCCTCCTTAAATAGATAATACCTTCTACAAAAAGGTTAACCAGCCTATATGGCCGAACGGGCTTATTGTCGCATTAACCGATTTTCTCTCCATCACCTCCTTTGAGATTCCTTAATCCTTAGTCAAGCTCATTAAAAATTAATTTTGGCAAAAATAACCATTTATCATTTCATCACATATAAATTCTAAAGCTGGATTCTTTATTAAACCTGGGCTATGAGAAAATATATCAAAATAACTGAATATCATTTATTTGATTGTGACACCTATAATGGCTGAAGAATGTTGTCAATAAAAATTTCATTCAGATGAATAATTGTTGATAAATTTATATATCTATGACTATTAAACACTGAAGTTGCATTGAATTCTTTCTGACAGTCAACGATTAAATGAAAAAGGTAAGACCGTTATGCTGAATAGACTGCTTGTTTTTTTTGAATATCCTGTTGGTGTCCGTTATGCCCTTGGACTGCTTCTGGGAGGATGGATATCGGTCTATGCGTTCATGTACCATATAGAATATGTTTTTCCGGGTCAATTCACCAGCACTATAGTCTTCCGGAATCTGATTGTCGGCCTTGGCATCTGTTACTGTGTATTCAGAATAAAACCCTGGGCAAGGAAGCTGTGCATATTCTTCAACATAGGAATTATCTGTATCAACATACTTTTTCTTGGCATACGCCTCTCATCAATCGGATTGACATATCCCGAGCTGACCATTCACTCGCTTCTGAATATAGTCCTTTTCGGATTAAGCACTTATTATCTATTGATCAAAGAGACATCCGAATATTTTAAAGCTCACGAACCGAGAAAATTCGACGAAAACGGAAAGGAAATTCTGTAACTTAAAGGATTGATTTAAAAGTGGACAGTCATAACAAATTTTATATACAAAGGAGTTGAAAAGTGAGCTCACCTCTTCCGCCTAAAGAAATAACCTGTGAATGCGGCAACAAGTTTATCAGCCGGCAGCGCTCAAACTGGTGCCGTGCCTGCGGCAAACAGCTTTTTTACGATTCGAAGGATAAAAACAGGGGCCGGACAAACCAGATTTTTTTCATGTCGGTTATCGTTATTGTAATAGGACTATTAGCCTATTTTTTCATCGAGATGATTATCACCCCGCTTATATCCCTTATGAAGACCTGATGTACCTGTTGCAAGCCGTCAATCCATGTCCATGAAAAATGTAGAAGCCATAGTATATGATCGAACTGTAGCTATAGGCCCTTCTTCCGTACCGCTGACAGCCCGAACCGTCCAGAAATACGGAATATCTTTTTTGAATCGTTTTGGCGGGATCTGATAAGTCGGCAGATCGGATTTTTCATCCACGAAACACTCTTTGCATGGAGAACCGGGAACCAGCTTATTCAGAGTATCTGCAGATGCAGCCACGAAAATCCGATAACTTTTAGCTCCGGATACCGGTTTCCATTTTAAAACTGTCGTCAAAACCTGATTTTTAGCCTTGTCTTTGGGAACCTCAAGTTCCGGGGCCACTAAAGATCCGGCATAAGCCGAAATCGAAAACCACATCAATGCCACAAATCCAACCAGAAATAATTTGTAATTTACTTTCATGGTATCCTCGTCTCCTGGTGTTGTAAAAAGATTGAATGATAAATAATAATTATTGACTGTCTCGTTAATTTATTTCGTATTTCTTGTCAATAAAAAACAAATTCATGGGATCAGCAGAACAGGCAATTCCGAGTTTTCCGCAACCCGGTGTGAAACACCACCTAGCCAGTACTCACTGAACCAGTCTTTACCTGTTCTGCCTAAAACAATCATTGATGCATTGTATTGTCGGGACAATTTAATGATTTCGGGTGCTGTGCGACCGGAAGAAAGATGGGATTCGGCTTTAAGACCGGCTGCCGTCAGACGTTTGCAATACTCTTTCAGACGCCTGTTGCTTTCTTTTTTCAATTCATGCAACTGGGCCGGGCTCATCGCCTTGGATATTTTAACACCGATATTATGAACGACTATAACATTTTTAGCAAGCCCTTTAAGGCCTTTCAAGGCATCAATTGCATTAGAAGAAGGCTGCGACCAGTCTGTAGCCAGCATTGGGCGGTCAAAGATATGTTCATTGGACCGGGTTATTAACTTTCCATCCTGTTCATATTCGGCCGTATATTTGTACATCAGTATAGGAATCGGGCTTCGACGTATAAGATCCAGCAAGTGGCTACCCACATAGACTTTTTCAAAGAGTGAGCGCTTCTTGCGTCCTGCCACGATCATATCAACTTTTTCCTTCCCGGCAATTTCAAGAATTACTGCATTCGGCACACCCACCTGAATATAAATTTTGCTTTTCACTCCCCTTTTTGAAAGAACCGCCTGCCACTTTTCAAAGCGATCCTTCGCTTTCTTCTTCATATGCGCCTCTTTTTCCTTCATAAAGCCGCCGTAAGGAACAAAGGCTACTTCTTCTCTCTGTATAACATGGACAAGAACTACCTCTTTTAGACCTGTTTTTGTCAGATCAAGAAGAGCCTCAAGAGAGCTTAAAGCCATCTCTCTAAACTGTGTGTGAAAGAGTATCTTCTCAAATTTCATTTTTCACCTGCCTTAGAAAAATATGAGAGTGACTATTACAAAACTGGGAACCAGAAAAACAAGGGTATATTTAATGATATAACCGAAAAAGCTCGGCATCGGGGTTCCGGCTTCCTCGGCTATTGAACGCACCATGAAGTTGGGGGCATTTCCGATATAGCTGCATGCTCCGAAAAAAACAGCTCCTGCTGAAATGGCTTTCAGATACACAGGGTTTTCGGCAATAAGGCGGGGAACCGCCTCTGCTTCAGGAAGAGATGCATAAAAGCTTCCGAGAGCAGTATTAAAAAAGGTAAGATAGGTCGGCGCATTGTCCAGAAAGGCGGATAATGAACCTGCACTCCAGAAATAATGAGCGGGCTGCTGAACGGAATTTATCAGAAAAGCGAGAGCCCCTTTTCCGCCGGCTTTGAGGATCAGGAGGCATGGAATCATTGTTATAAATATGCCGATGAAAAGATAAGCGACTTCAAGAATAGGATCCCAGGTAAACTGGTTGTCTTCACGGACTGTTATTGAAGTGGTTGCCATTGAAAGTATTCCCATAACAATAAGAAGGCCGTCACGCACCCAATCCTGGATCGAACGATGCACTCCGAATGTTGAAATTTCTCCCCAGTCCACTATCCCGCTCATGAGAACGGAGAGCACAACTCCCAGCAGGAAAAGAAAATTGTGCTTTCCTTCAAGCCTTAGCGGCACTTTTTCCATGGGATCGACAGGGGCCGGTTTTTCATGGCGATAATGGTAGGTGTCCAGGAAAAAATAACATATAAGAAGAAGCCCCGTCATAAGAAGCATATGGGGCAGGATGCTGAATGTCCAGAAAAACGGAACCCCGTGAAGGAATCCCAGAAATAGTGGCGGGTCACCCAGAGGAGTAAGGGAGCCGCCAATGTTTGCAACCAGGAAGATAAAAAAGACTACCATGAAGGTTCTGTTCTTGCGATGGCTGTTTGCCCTTAAAAAAGGACGGATCATGAGCATCGCCGCACCTGTTGTACCCATCCATGATGCTAGCAGAGTTCCGATGAGAATCATTCCGGTATTTACGGCAGGGGTTCCTATCAGCGTGCCACGCAGCAGGATGCCTCCCGATACGGTATAAAGAGACCAGAGCAGAATTATAAACGGAACATAGTCGGCTATGATTATGTGGGCGATCTGATACAATGCCTCTCCGTGATATGCAATCACAAAAGGAACTGCAATGGACAAAGCCCAGAATGCCGATATTTTGCCGAAATGGTGATGCCAGATGTTCGGGGCAATCAGAGGAAAGAGCGCAATGGAGAGAAGCATGCATGCAAACGGGATGCAGCTCCATATAGGAAGAATTTCACCCAGGTTTATATGCTCACCGGAAGAGCCTCCTCCACTTCCGTATGCAATCAGAGGAACCGCTGCAATAAATATTAATAAAAACAAACCGCAAACAATCTCTCTTCTGATTCTCATCCGTCCGCTCCTTCTGGTTTTTTACAAAGCGCAAGTTTCTGTTCCGAAATCAAAATAATTCATTGTACGTTTGTTCTGCATGCCGATAGCACACACTTTTATTATTTTGCAATCAATTAATGACGGCTTCGTAAAAAGAGATCAAATATCAGCCGATTTTGATATTATTTGCTTAAGTGTCTGATTATTTATCAATTTATTGAGAAATTCTTTTTGCATTTCAAGATCTTTTATCTTTTTAAACTCCAGGCTCAAAACAAAGGAGTTTCCCTCGAAATCAGCAGGCGGAATTATTTTCATCCCCCTCTCCAATGCAAGTTTTTTTACGTTTATCTCAAAAGCGTTTTCTGTCTTTGTGATCAAAGGATAACGTCTTCTTTTCAGGTATTGCCTTAGTTTATTTATTATTCGATTTCTATCCAGTTCATTATCTGAAAGAATGCTTTGCAATTCATCTCCATTGAGCAATTCAAGAATTGGGACACCTTCACGGGAGGCAATTTCATTAATAAGAGTCAGAATTTCTCTCTGTTTGTTAAGACCTGGTTTTAATTTATCAAAAAGTGTTGCGATTGCAATTCCGGCATCATATTCCAGTTTGCCAAGCTCGAGTGCTATAACCAATGAAACAGTGTCTGAAATAATACCATTCTGTATCGCAAGCGGCATTTCACATAGCTTTATTATTTTTTCTGCCAGAAATTGATTGTCAGGAAGACCAAGGATGGACGCTATTTTAAATAAATCCTGCTTGTTATCTAAAATACCCGACAGTAATTTATAGGCCCTCGATTTTTCGATAAGATTCAAGGGGCGTTGCATCAAATTGTCGGTTACAGCTATTTTGGCGCATTCAACAGGAGCGGTCTTTTTATCAAGCACTCGTGCCGTTAGATCGGACCAGCCGAGCTTTTGAGCTGATCTGATGCGTCTGAAGCCGCTTATAACGGCATGTCCTGATTCTTTTCTGATTACTATCGGCGGGTTAATAAGACCTGCGTTTCTTATTGAACAGGAAAGACCCTCTATATTCTCTTCAGTTGTTATCCTGAATGTATGATCCTCAATATATATTGAGGAAAGGCGAATAATTTCTTCCTTCCATGTCATAATTCGGCGCCGGTCAGACGTTTCAACGCCTCCATGTATTTACTGCGCGTGTTTTCGATTACGTCTTTCGGAAGGGATGGAGCCGGCGGCTTTCTGTCCCATTTTATTGAGGTGAGATAATCCCTTAAATACTGCTTGTCGAAACTCAACTGGGGTCCGCCTGGTTTATATGAATCTTTCGGCCAGAATCTTGATGAATCAGGAGTTAAGACTTCATCTATTATAATGACATCCTTGCCGATGAGTCCGAATTCAAACTTTGTATCGGCTATGATAATACCCTTTTCGGCTGCAAGTTTGGACCCTCTTATATATATTTCAATACTCAGCTCTTTGACCTTTTCAGCGAGTTTTTTTCCGATTCTTTTAACTGTTTCATCAAAATCGATGTTTATATCATGGGTACCGACTTCTTCTTTTGTTGAAGGAGTAAATAACGGTTCCGGCAATTTATCCGACTCTTTCAGGCCTTTCGGAAGCCTTATACCGCATACCCCTCCCTGCTCCTGATAAGAACTCCATCCGGAACCGGACAAGTAGCCTCTTATAACGCATTCAATGGGAAGAGGCTCAGCTTTTTTCACAAGCATGCTTCTTCCGTCAAGCTCTTCTGAATATTTTCTGCATTCTGCCGGATATTCATTTACATCGCTTGAAATAACATGATTTTGAATCAATGGTTTCATTATATCGAACCAGAATAAAGAAATTTGAGTAAGAATTTTGCCTTTTTCAGGTATAGAATCCGGCATAACAACATCAAACGCCGACATTCTGTCAGAAGCAACCATGAGCAGTTTATCTCCAAGGTCATAAATATCCCTGACCTTCCCTCTTTTTAAAAGTTTTATGTTACTAAAATCTGTTTCACGCACTGCCTTAACCATTTACATTTCCTTTCCTAACAAAAAACTTTTTTATTTAGGTATCCAGTCTTTTCAATATGTTGTAAAAATTTCTGGATTTCCGTTTATACAGGAATGACGACTTTTGCAATTGGCTCACTCTTATTAACTTATTCTGCTTTAAATGCTTCAATATATTTTCTTAATATTTTATCGGTAGTCTCATTTGTAATCTTATCAAACAGAATACCGATCTGATATTTTCCGTTTTCAGCCTGTAAACATCTGACAGACTTGCCTTTGATTTCGAGCAGATCTTCTTTAAGGCCGATTGTTACCTGAACAACAACATTATCAGTATCAATCGGAAAGTGAATTTCAAGCAATATTCCGGACTCTGAAATATTCAAAGTCCTTCCTACTCCCTGTTTTATTAAATCGTCATATTTATAAACTCCAACATGCAAAAGATTAAGCGATGCCATCCTCTGATGTTTTCTGTTTTCACTTGTCATGGCTTCTTCCCTCTTATCCGATAAAGACGACTGCAAATGGGCTGATATTCAGTAAGCGAAGGGGAATGCGTTCGCTTTTCCTGTCACTTGAATTTTTATAAAATTACTTGGATATAAGGGATTGTCTATGCAACTCGCTGACAATCATTGTTGTTGCAGCAATACAAGTGCCCATGTTTTCAAGCATATTCTTAAAGGTTAATGAAAGCCGATCATATTCTTTCTGGATTTCTTCCGTATCTATCTTCCTTGCATCAAAATCCCTTGAAACAAAAACAGCTGCTGAATGCGGTTCATGTCCGGTATTAACAAAGGGAATACGGCCTAATAAATCGCCGGCAGAAAGAGTCATAAGAGGAAGATACCCGTTGTCTGTTGAGCGGACTATTGCTGCTTCCCCATTGATAATCGTTAAAACGCCTTCATCACTTGAACCTTGTTCAATAAGAATATTTTTATTCTTTAAGAACGCCTTAACATTTATATTTTTTGAACTGACATCAACAATCATGCTTGTAATTTGTTTCATGCGGTTACCAAGGCTTAATATTATTTCTTTAAATAGCGGTGACAATTTAATATACTCACTATAAAGCCTCTGGGAATCAAGAAGACCCAACTGTACTGAACCTACAGCAATAACCGAAGCAGTCCGCACATTATATTGACCAGGCATTGTTGTTGACAGAGTCCCAACGAATGAACCGACGGTCAGTCTTACTATCTTGCGCAGTCCTTCTTTTGTCTCTTTAACAATTTCAACTTTTCCTTCAAGAACAACCCATATCCAGTTACCGAATTTCCCTTCAGTGACTATTTTTTCACCATCATGGTACTCTTCTTCTTCAACTACGTAGGTATAATCAACCAGAGGGCCTCTGATAACAGGGATCAGAGAATCCTCTTCGGAACTTTCATCGAATGTTTTTGCATATGTAACCGGCCCTAATTTCTCTATCTGGCCGTCATCTAGAAGCCTTAATGCATCTAAAGTAATTTCCATTCTACTTTTTCGAATCACATTCTTTGCTTTTACTTCCTGTGTCCGAAACTCAAATTCGCCTTCAGTCCATCCAAAAAGCGCAAGCGCAGCATCAATACCTTCTTTGGAACCGGCTTCAGCATTAACAAGTTCTCCTTTAACAAAATACATACGCCCTGGTTCTTCGGAATATTTGCTTTTTATTTTCAAAATACCGGTGCTTCCGTTTGTTCCGAAAATCTGAAGCAACTCGCCAAGATTCAAAAAGTTCAAATTGCCCGCAAAAGATAAGTCAGCCATTTATTTCTGTGCCCATTTCAATTCTTTTTGTAAATGTAATAGAGTCAATTTAAGAGATTCTTTCAAAGTCCTGCCGACACCTTCACCTGTTAAAGCACTTGCCGGAAAATAAGGAACCTTAAGCTGTCTGTTCAGATCATTCTGCATAGTTTCAACAGACATTATGGGAATACTTCCGTCTGCCATGCTGGACATATCCCTCTTGTTATACTGAAGGACAAGAGGAATTTTAAAAATATTAAGGCCGCATTCTTTTAAATTCATATCGAGGTCCTTTAGCGAGAGAATATTTTTGTCTCTCCTTATTGCAAAAGAATCGGCAACAAAAACAATTCCGTCAGCGCCTTTCAAAACCAGTTTTCGTGTGGAACTGTATTGTACCTGTCCCGGAACGGTATATAATTGAACCCGTATATCACACCCTCCTATTTTACCAAGACCCATTGGAAGAAAATCAAAAAAGAGAGTTCTGTCTCCTTCGGTATCAATTGATACAAGCTGGTCGGTAACCTGTTTTTTATAAGTCTTGAAAATAAATTCGAGGTTGGTCGTTTTCCCTGATCTTCCGGGGCCATAATATACAATTTTGCATTCAATCTCACGATTTTTCAAATTAAATATCGCCATCTGGCACGACTCCGTAAGACTATATCGTATGCAGTTAAGTGGATATCTTCAAATCGAGACTATAACTTCCCATTTTGGGGCCTGAACTGATCTTCGTAAAAGCCGAAATAACACCAGAACCATTCAGCATTGCAATAGGTGAATAGAACTGGACATTATCCAACTTCAATCCAACTTTAAATTTTTCGATTAGTATTTTTTCCCTGCCCGGAACGATCAAACTAACCGATTTGCCCGACTGGAAAGCTACATCAAGTATTACTTCCTTACCTTTTTGCTGGCCGTCAGCAATTGTAATGCCGACTGAATTTATGTCAAGGAACTCATCTTCCTCCACTTCCTCCTGTTGAGGAATATCAGCCATAGGTGCTTTTTCAAAAACAGGCTTTTCAAAAGCTGCTTTCTCGGGGACATACTTCTCTTTAGGAATGTCTGCAAGGGGGAGTTCTTTCTCAATCCCCTTGTCTTTCAGCAGATTCTCTAAAAAAAACCGTATTTTTTCAATCTGCCCTTCATTAAAAATTCCGGATTTCAGCCACTGCTCATATTGCGAAAGCGCTCCGTCCACAGAGGAGGTTGCAAAAAAGCATCTTAAAATATTCTTGGCGGCAACTAGCCTTAAAGAATCGTTCTTGAGCAATTCACTAAATTCTGTAATTGCTCTATCAAATTGTCCAAATTTAGATAAAGCTATCGCCCCTTCAAGACCGGCCGATTCTTTATCGGTTGAAAACGCAAATTTATCTTTTATCAGATTCTGAATTTCAACAGGCATTTCCGGTGGTTTTTCAGGATCATTATACTTTAATATGGTTTTCTTTACCAATTCAATTTTTTTTGTTATTCCATCGATTAAAGACTGCCTGTTCTCCTGCTTAATATTTTTCTCAACAAGGTCGGCAGCAATCTTGTATTTTATCATTGCTTCGTTCAGCAGTCCCTGCGTCCTGTATATTTCAGCTTCCTGTAAAACCGATTTTATTTGTTCCTTGATACTCATAGCGATTTCCCTTGAGATGATAAAACAAATGGACTTTTGTCCATCGGTTGAAAACCTGTTTATAAGTCTCAATAGCCGCCTCAAGCGTATTGAAACCGAAAAGATCACAAAGTGTATATTAAGCTCCATAATCTGATTTATTACATAACTTATTTAGAGCTCTAATGTCAATACTTGAAAAACGTAAAACCTATTGACAACAATTAAAAATATTATTATCTGAAATCAGTTGCGTCATATGGTTTTATAAATTTTTGAGCTTTGAATATCTTGAATTTGCCATGCCTAAGGGAAAATATCAATTTGTACTTTATAAAACATAACAAGGAGTCTTTATGGACAAGAAAGTAACAGTTATAGGGGCAGGAAATGTTGGCGCTACGGCAGCCCAGCGGCTGGCGGAAAAAGAATTATGCGATGTTATATTAATCGATATTGTTGAAGGCGTACCTCAGGGGAAAGCTCTCGACCTTACCGAAGCAGCGCCCATAGAAAAACACGATGCACATATAAAGGGATTTAACAGCTATGAATCCTCGGCAGGATCAGATATTGTCATAATTACCGCAGGCATTCCAAGAAAGCCCGGGATGAGCCGGGATGATCTGATCAGCACAAATGCCGGAATTGTTAAAAACGTCACGAAACAAGTTGCTGCTTTTTCTCCCGATGCTGTTATGATTATCGTAAGCAATCCTCTTGATGCGATGTGCCATGTTGCATTTGAAGCAAGCGGTTTTCCTAAAAACAGAGTAATAGGGATGGCCGGCGTTCTTGACTCCGCACGTTTCAGGGCTTTTATAGCAATGGAGCTGAATGTTTCTGTTGAAAACACGCATGCTTTCGTTCTCGGAGGACATGGAGATACCATGGTTCCTCTTCCGAGATATTCGACTGTTGCCGGAATTCCGATAACCGAGTTGCTTTCAAAGGAGAAGATCGAGGCTCTTGTCAAAAGAACCGCGAGCGGCGGCGCTGAAATAGTTTCACTCTTAAAAACAGGAAGTGCCTATTATGCTCCTGCCTCAGCCGCGGTTGAAATGGCAGAAGCGATTTTAAAGGACAAGAAAAAGATTCTTCCCTGCGCCGCATACCTCGAAGGAGAGTATGGAATAGACGGTCTTTTTATAGGCGTTCCGGTAAAACTGGGAGCAAAAGGCGTGGAAGAGATCATACAGATCAAACTTACCGGTGAAGAGCAGGAGGCATTAAAGAAGTCGGCTGACTCGGTTGCGGAATTGAAGGCTGTTTTGAAGAAGCTGGGCGTCTGACATAAAATTTCAAATCTCAAATTTGAAATTTAAGGTTCTCCCAGGGCTTCTTTTATATTATCTGCAATTTCAGAGGTTATTCCGGGCAGCACGCACAGCTCATCATGCGTTGCCGCCCGGATTTTTTTGAAACTTCCGAAATTTTTTAAAAGCATCTCTTTTTTCTTTTTCCCGATTCCCTTAATATCATCCAGTGCCGAATGAACCGATTTTCTGCGGATCTGCTTCCTGTGAAATGATATGGCAAAACGATGCGCTTCATCCCTTATCCGCTGAAGAAAAAAAAGAAGTTCCCCTTCTCTTCCGAAATTTACAGGATTGGATCTGCCCGGCTTATATATCTTATCTTCGTTATCCCCTTTATTCTCATCCTTCTTGGCAATTCCGATAAGATCGAATTGCCGGTCAAGCTCAAGATCATTTAATATGTCCCGTACAATCCTTACATGTCCTTTTCCTCCGTCAATCATGAGAAGATCGGGATAAGGTTTCGACTCTTCATTTTTCCCGAACCTCCTTCGTATGACCTCCGCCATATAAGCGTAATCATTATGCTCCTCAACGGTTTTAATCCTGTATTTTCTGTAAGATGATTTTAAAGGCTTTCCGTTTTCAAAAACAACCATGGCAGAGACAGGGTTTTTACCTGAAATGTTTGAATTGTCGAAACATTCGATTCTTTTTGGAACTTTATCCATACCAATGCGTTTCTGAAGACGGTAAAGCAGGTCGGCGGACGAGGCAATGGAAGATATTATGTTCTTCAGCTCATTTTTTGCGTTATGGAGAGCCATGGTAACAAGATCATAACGCTCCCCTTTTTTCGGCTCGAAGATTTTTACCTTCTCCCCTTTAATTTCCGTCAACCATTCTTCAAGTAAATGAGTGTCCTCCATTTCAACTGACACAACTACCTCTTCAGGTATAAGATCGGCTTTATCATAATACTGTCTTATGAATTCTCCCATCATTCCGGATTCGGCTGAAATCACGGCCCTGAAACTGAAATGACGTGTTCCCTGCAGATAGCCGCCCCTTACAACAAGAACAGTTATAATCGAATGTTCATTCTCACGCACTACAGCAAAAACATCCCTGTCCATAAAATCGGTTGTAACTGCTACCTGCCTTTCAAGTGTTTCCCGGATCGAAAAAAGCCTGTCCCTGTAAACTGCCGCAAGCTCGTAATCCTGGGACTGCGCTGCCCTCTCCATTTTCTCTTTTACCTCCTTTATAAGAGCTGGAGTTCTGCCTTTTAAAAAAAGTATGACCTCTTTTATTATCTCTCCGTAAACCGATTTATCTATATCGTTACAGCAGGGACCAAGGCAGGTTCCCATCTGGAAATTGAGACATGGCCTGGTTCTTTTTTTAAAATTTGCAGTGGTGCACTTCCTGAGCCTGAATGTCTTATGTATAAGCCTGAGAGTTCGGCGGACCGCCTGAGAGGAGGCAAACGGACCGAAATAGATTGCATCATCATTTCCGGTTTTTCTTACAATCGCAAGATTCGGATAAGAGCTTTTGATGTTGAGTCTGAGCGAGGGATATCTCTTGTCATCTTTTAATATCACGTTATATCTGGGTTTGTGCTTCTTAATCAGGTTTGACTCGAGTATAAGCGCTTCTTTTTCCGTTCCCGTGATTATGATTTCGAAGGAAGCAATTTTTTTGATCAGAAAACCGGTTTTCAGGTTAATCTGCTGCTGCCGGTTTGATTCTGCTCCGATAAAATATGAAGAAAGCCGCTTTTTTAAATTAAGCGCCTTTCCGACATAAATTATCTCTCCGCCGGCATCTTTCATCAGATAGACACCGGGACCTGTTGAAACATCAGACAATTTTTCAATCAAATGATCCGGCATATTAACCATTGAATTTAAGATTCTCCGGACGGCAAATTAAAAAGCGCAGCACAGCGCCGTCATTATTCAAAAATTATTTTTTTCTTGATATCCCTTATCCTGTCCCTCAGTTCGGCAGCTTTTTCAAATTCAAGTTCACGGGCCGCACTTTCCATCTCTTTTTCAAGATTTGAAATAATGTCATCTATATTATCAAGAGAACTATATTTGGATATTGTCTCATATATATTATCCTCTGCTGCAGGTGATTCCGAAAACTGCGCAAATACATGTGTAATCGATTTCTCGATACCTGCCGGTGTGATATTATATTTTTTATTGAAAGATTCCTGAATATTTCTTCTTCTGTTTGTCTCATCAATAGCCTTCTGCATAGAATTTGTAACAGCATCGCAATACATTATTATTCTACCGTTAATATTTCTTGCGGCACGTCCGCAGGTCTGTATGAGCGATCTTTCCGAACGAAGGAAACCTTCCTTATCCGCATCAAGAATTGCGACAAGAGAAACTTCAGGGATATCAAGCCCTTCTCGTAAAAGATTTATTCCCACAAGAACATCGAACCTGCCTGTCCTGAGATCACGGATGATTTCCATCCTTTCCAGGGTTCCTATGTCTGAATGAAGATAACTGACTTTTATTCCCAGATCCGAATAATATTCGGTCAGATCCTCTGCCATGCGTTTTGTAAGAGTAGTGACAAGGACCCTCCCGTTTTTTTCAATACAGGATACTATTTCTTCATAAAGATCGTCCACTTGGTTTTCCGCCCTTCTTATTGCAATATGAGGATCAACAAGTCCGGTCGGTCTGACGATAAGCTGAACAAGAGAGTCTTTTCCCTTTTCAAGTTCAAAATCAGCCGGAGTAGCAGACACATATATCACTTGAGAAACTCTTGATTCAAATTCCTCAAATCTAAGAGGCCTGTTGTCAAGAGCCGACGGAAGCCTGAACCCGTAATTTATGAGTGTCTCTTTTCTCGACCTGTCGCCTTTATACATTCCGTGAAGCTGCGGAACGGAGATATGGCTTTCATCAATAAACAACAGGAAATCGGATGGAAAATAATCGAGCAGGGTCGGTGGCGGCTCCCCGGGCGCCCTTCCCGTCAAATGGCGTGAATAGTTTTCTATTCCATTGCAGTATCCTATCTCCTGCATCATCTCGATGTCGAAATGAGTTCTCTCTTCTATTCGTTGCGCTTCTATGAATTTATTTTCATTTCTGAAATAAGCTATTCTCTCTTTCAGCTCCGGCAAAATAGTCTCAATGGCCCTCTTGAGAGTCATTTTCTGTGTAACATAATGACTTGCAGGAAAAATGGTTGTGCCGTTTAATTTATTAAGAACCGATCCCTTAAGTGGATCTATTTCCGATATGCTCTCGACTTCATCTCCGAAAAAATTTACACGGATCGCTTTCTCTTCTTCATATGCAGGAAAAATTTCCACTCTATCACCCCTGACCCTGAAGCTTCCCCTGAAAAAATCGATGTCATTTCGTTCATATTGCATGGAAACAAGATCGTGAAGGAATCTGTCCCGGTCAAGCTCCATGTTTTTCTCAATATCGATCCTCATCGCCAGATAATCTTCCGGGTCTCCAAGTCCGAAAATACATGAAACACTTGCCACAACAATAACATCACGCCGGGTAAGAACGGAGCGAGTTGCGGAATGTCTTAACTTGTCTATCATATCATTAATAGACGAATCTTTCTGAATATAGGTATCGCTTGAAGGAATATATGCTTCCGGCTGGTAGTAGTCATAATAGCTGACGAAATATTCCACGGCGCTTTCCGGGAAAAGAGATCCGAATTCACTGTATAACTGGGCCGCGAGAGTTTTATTGGGAGCAATAACAAGAGTCGGTTTGCCAACATTTGCAATTACATTGGCCATGGTAAATGTTTTCCCTGACCCTGTTACTCCGAGGAGCACCTGGTGCTTTTTCCCGGATAAAACGCCTGAAGTTAATGCATCAATTGCAGCAGGCTGATCTCCCTTGGGTGAATATTCGGAAACTATCTTGAAGTTGGGCATATATATAAGGAGTCAAGGATTCGAGGGTTCAAGTGAAAATAATTCGTGTTAGCATTATAGTCTCTTAAAAAGTTTTTTTTTGACGGCAAGAAGCACAACAAAGCAGAGGGACTTTTCACAAAGACGTCAGTTAAACTTCCAAACTGTTCCGTCAGGCCTGTCCTCGATTAATACGTTCATATCCGAAAGCGCCTTTCGTATTTCATCAGCCTTTTTCCAGTCCTTTGCTTTTCTTGCTTCAAAACGCTCCTTCACCAGAGATTCGATAATGGAAGGATCAATCGATTTTTTCTCAATAATTTTTGTTTTTTTCCTTTCAAAATATGCTCCGGCAGACTCTGATAATATACCCAGGACTTTCCCTATTTTAAGGATGTCGGCATGGATTTTACCGATCGTGATTTTAACATCTTCCGGAATTGTTCCGCTGTTTTCGTCCATCAGACGATTCACATGCCGGACAGCATCGAAAAGAGTTCCAATACCCTTTGCTGTATTAAAATCATCATCCATAGCCTCGCAAAACTGTTTCCAGTTAACTCCCGGTTCATTTTGAACCTCGTTTAATTCAAAGCCCTGATTTTCCTCCACCCGTTTTATCAGGGAGTAAATTTTATCAAGACCCGCATCAGATTCATCCATCGCCTTGTTTGTATAATCGATAGGGCTCCTGTAATGATTAGACAATAAAAAGAGTCTGACGGAATCCGGATGGTATGATTTAAGTATATCCCTGATTAGGAGATAATTACCGAGAGACTTGGACATCTTCTCATGATTTATGTTTACAAATCCGTTGTGAATCCAGTATTTAGCGAAAGGTTTTTCATAAGCTCCTTCTGACTGAGCTATCTCATTCTCATGATGAGGAAAAACAAGATCTTTTCCTCCTCCGTGGATATCAAATGTTTCCCCCAGATACGCGCTGCTCATGGCCGAGCACTCAATATGCCAGCCGGGCCTCCCCTTGCCCCAGGGACTGTCCCAGAAAGGTTCGCCCGGTTTTAATGATTTCCACAGGGCAAAATCAAAGGGATTTCGTTTTCTCTCATCAATATCAACTCTGGCGCCGGCTTCCATATCTTCAAGTTTCCGCCCTGAAAGTTTCCCGTAATTTTCAAATTTTTCGACTGAATAAAATATATCCCCGTTTATCCTGTATGCCATCCCTTTTTCCAGAAGCTTTTCAATAAGAGCTACAATTCTGTCTATGTGCTCGGTTGCTCTCGGCTCTATGGTCGCCCTTTCAATGTGTAAGGCATCCATATCCTCATAGAATTCCTTTATATATTTTTCCGCAACCTGAGATGTTTCAACTCCAAGCTGCCCGGCGCGGTTTATAATCTTGTCATCAACATCAGTAAAATTTCTGACATATGTCACATCAAATCCGGCTGCTTTAAGGTATTTTAAAATAACATCGAAAACAATGACGGATCTTGCATGCCCGATATGGCAGGAATCATATACTGTGGGACCGCACACATACATCGTTACTCTTCCGGGCTTTACAGGCACAAAAGGGACTTTTTTTCTCTCCAGAGTATTGTAAACGCGTAAAGACATTTTCCTCCCGTTCAAACGATCAAGGCGATACACATCGCCGCGATACCTTCACCTTTACCGATCATACCTAGCCCTTCCGTAGTCGTGGCTTTGATGTTAACAATTCTTTCATCTATTCCGGCATACCGAGCTATGTTTGTTATCATTTCTTCCCTGTAGGGATATATTTTAGGCCTTTCGGCAAAAACTGTGGAATCAATGCTGTTAATTCCATACCCTTTATTTTTCAACATTCCGCAAGTCATTGAAAGTAGTTTAAGACTGCTGATATCCTTATACTCCGGATCTGTGTCGGGATAATGGATACCTATATCTCCAAGTCCCGCCGCCCCCAGAAGTGCATCACAAATTGCATGAACAAGAACATCGGCATCTGAATGGCCGAGCAAACCTTTTTCAAAAGGGATTAAAATCCCGCCGAGAACCAGTTTGCGGTCATAAACAAGCCTGTGGACATCATATCCGATACCTGCTCGCATTAACTATCTCCTGAACAAATTATGACAACCTCTTACAAGTTGATCACATATACCATTTTTTTTTATCTGTTTCCACTTAAATGAATATAATAAATCATCTGCAACGTTCAAGTTTTTATAATAAAATATTTGCATAAAAGACTTCTTATGGTATTTTCAACTGAATTTTTACTTGAAGATCAAGAATGCGCATAATATTCGAGGAGAATGAATGGACATAAAGGATCTTACCGGAAAATTTAATCAAAGCGGAAAGCATGCTCTGACTGAAAACGAATCGAAACAGATTCTCATAAAATACGATGTGCCTGTCATTGAAGAGAAAAAAGCGGCATCTCCGGATGAAGCTGTATCCATGGCTTCGGGTATCGGTTTCCCTGTTGTGCTGAAAGGGCTTGGATCTTCTATTTTGCATAAAACGGAAATGGGACTTGTTCACCTCAATCTTAAAAATCCCATAGAAGTAAAGAAGGCTGCTTTAACAATAGAAAAAAACGCCGGAGATAAACTCGAAGGGTTCCTTGTTCAGCCGCAGCTCAATGGTAAAAGAGAATTTGTTACAGGAATGTTCAGGGATCCCCATTTCGGACCGGTAATCATGTTCGGAATCGGAGGTATCTTCACCGAAGCCTTTTCGGATGTCACTTTCAGGATCGCACCTGTTACGGAAAATGACGCGGAAGAGATGCTTGAAGAAATAAGAGCAAAAGTGCTTCTTAATGAATTCAGGGGTGAAAATGCCGTTAATCAGAAACAAATTATTAAAGCGCTTACAGGACTTTCACGACTTGCGCTTGAACATCCACAAATAGCTGAAATTGACATAAATCCTCTTATTGCCATGCCGGATGGGAATCTTAAGGCGGTTGATGCGCTGATAATATTAGAGCCAAGCTGCGAAAAAAAAGAGTTTCTTCCGCCGATCCCTGCCGATGATATCGGTTCTATTTTTTATCCAAAATCGATTGCCTTTGTCGGAGCATCCTCGCAAATGGGTAAATGGGGACATACCCTTTTTACAATAACGATAAGCGGAGGATATGAAGGTGAAATATACCTGGTAAATCCCAAAGGCGGAACAATTGCAAACAGGCCTGTTTACAAATCAGTTGCAGATATTCAGGGTAGAATTGATCTTGCAGTAGTTACCATCCCGGCTTCAGGGGTAATAAGACTGCTTCCCGATTTCAAAGCAAAAAAGATCAGGAACTTGCTGCTGATAACATCCGGGTTCGGGGAAACAGGTGTAAAGGGAAAAGAACTAGAAAACGACCTCGTTAAAGCTGCTCAGGATGCCGGAATATTAATACTAGGCCCGAATACTATGGGTATATGCAACCCGCACATCAACCTTTACTGCACTGGAAGCCATGTCAGGCCAAGACCGGGAGCTACGGCAGTCGTGGCCCAATCCGGGAATATGGGAACCCAGTTGCTTGCATTTGCAGAACGGCAGGATATAGGGATCCGGGCATTCTGCGGCTCGGGCAACGAGGCTATGATTACGATTGAAGATTACATAGATGCTTTTGAAGCGGATAATCTGACAAGAACTGTTATGCTCTATGTAGAAAGTGTTAAAAACGGGCGTCGCTTTTTCGAAAGTGCCGGGAGGGTTGGAAAAAAGAAACCCATCGTTTTACTGAAAGGCGGAAGAAGCGCGGCCGGAAACCGTGCCGCAGCAAGCCATACAGGCGCAATGACATCAGATTCCAGAATATTCGATGCGGTATGCCGGCAGGCCGGCATTGTAATGGTAGAACAACCCATGGATCTGCTCGATCTCTCAGCTGCATTTTCATCACTGCCTCTCCCAAAAGGAAACCGCGCTGCCATAATGACTCTTGGCGGAGGATGGGGTGTTGTAACTTCAGATTTGTGTTCACAATACGGCATTGAAGTATCTGAACTGTCACCGGAGATGATTGAACTAATAGACAATATTCTGCCGCCATACTGGAGCCGATCAAACCCGGTTGACATTGTTGGAGAAAATGATCCGTCTATTCCTATGACCATAATAGAGGAGCTCCTGAAATGGGACGGTTGCGATGCGGTAATCAATCTTGGAATCTTAGGACGGAGAATACTATTAGAACGACTTGTAGATTCAATACTTGACGCCGATCCGACATATACTCCGGAATTTCTTGAATCGGTCAATAAAAAGCTCTCTGATTTTGATGAAAACTATATTAAGCATATAGCAACTCTGATGGAAAAATATAATAAACCCGTATTCGGTGTAAGCCTTCTTACCGATGAAAAAGATAAAACAGTATACAGGGTTGACGGTTGTTCATTTAAAGGCGTCTTTTATCCGTCTCCCGAGCGTGCGGTTAAGGCTTTTGCAAAAATGTACGAATACAAGCGCTTTTTATCGAGAAAATAGCATGTTTATCTTGTTATAGATTCAACATTATGATATTTATCAAAATATAAAAGGCTTGTTACACGATCATCCGCATTTTTATCCGGCAAAATGATAAAATATTCAGGAAATTGAAATTGGAAATTTTGGAATATATCCCTAAACTGGAACGTATCAACTACAGATTTGACTTTGAAATAGGCTATCTTATTAAGAGTCCATGCAGAGAATGTCAGGTAAGAATGAATTTCCCGGGATGCGCGGACACCTGTATAACATTAAACAGAATACAGGCTATTTTGTCGGAAGGGATATCCAGTACTCGAAGAATCTGATACCGGCTGTTTGAACCTTTTTACGAGACCGTCAAGGTTTAATAATGAAAAAACCGGCACCATACAGATCCGAATATTACAACATTTCAGAGAATGAACAGGGTGTTTTTACTCTTAATTTCCATGGAAGATTGGATGTAAGGTCTTCAGCGGGCATAATTGATAAATTAATTCCGGAAATAAATTCATTGCCTACGACTTATCTTACTGCCGATCTTGATGATGTTTCATATATTGACGATTTTGGCCTGATTCTCCTTGTCGAATTAAAAAAAGCAATAAAGAATAAGAATGCTTCATTCAGCATGACAGACACCCGCAACATTGCGGAAAACATTCTTTCTTTAAATGAGTCGGATTTTGATAAATCCCCCGTTACTGTCAAACCGAAAAAATCTTACGGAGTTGTTATCAGATTCGGTGAAACAGTAATAAAAAGCGCTTCAAATTTTAAAATTCTTGTTTCTTTTATCGGTTCGGTTCTTTTTTCGTTTTACCATGTATGCCGGCATCCCGGGACGTTACGTGTTGACGATACGATATTATGCATGGAAAAAACCGGCGTTAATGCAGTTCCGATAGTTGCCCTTATCAGTTTTCTTCTCGGTCTTGTTATCTCTTTCATGTCTTCTTTGCAGCTGCAGCAGTTTGGAGCAAACCTTTATGTAGCTTCACTTGTGGCTATTGCAATGGTTTCAGAACTCGGCCCTATAATGACAGCCATTGTTGTCGCCGGCAGATCAGGTTCAGCTTTTGCAGCAGAAATTGGAACCATGAAAATATCCGAAGAGATTGACGCCCTTTTCGTAATGGGATTCGACCCCACGCTTTTTCTTGCAATACCGAGAATACTGGCATCCGTTATTGTAGTCCCGTTGCTTACCCTTTTTTCGAATATATTCGCAATAGCCGGTGGACTTGTTGTCGGAGTGTTCATTCTTGACTTGACAATAAGTTCATATATATCCCAGACTATTAAGGTTCTGACCCTTTTCGAAGTTGTCTGGGGAATGTCCAAAAGTGTTATCTTCGCTATCCTTGTTTCATGGGTTGGCTGTCTCAGGGGTTTTCAGACACGAGGAGGCGCTGATGCAGTTGGAAATGCGGCCACATCAGCAGTTGTAAGCGGAATATTCCTTATTATCCTCTTTGATTCGATGTTTGCAGTAGGACGAAGCTACTGGAGATAAACATAAGAAGGCTATGGCAACAAAAAATACGATCCTCCAGGTAAAAAATCTCATTGCAAAATACGGCGATGAAGTTATTCTTAACGACATCAGCCTTGATGTTTTCGCAGGTGAAGTTCTCGTGATACTTGGAGGAAGCGGATGTGGAAAGAGCACATTGCTGAAACATATGGTGGGTCTTGCCGTTCCATCATCCGGGAACGTTTTTATTGACGGAATTGACATAACCCGGTGTAAAACCAAAACACTGCATGATATTTTAAAAGGAATAGGAATACTTTTCCAAAGCAGCGCCCTACTGGGCTCAATGACTGTTGCAGAAAACATAGCGCTTCCGATAACAGAGTATTCTTTAATGTCAAAAAATTCAGTTGATATGCTTGTTCGGCTGAAACTTCGCCTTGTTGAACTTGAAGGTTTTGAAAACTATCTGCCCTCGGAACTGAGCGGGGGAATGAAAAAAAGGGCCGGTCTCGCGCGTGCTCTTGCACTGAATCCGAAAATACTTTTTCTGGATGAACCCACAGCAGGCCTCGACCCGGTAATCTCCTCCGAAATTGACGGGCTTATCATGCAAATCAACAGAAGACTGGGCACAACCATTGTAATCGTAACACATGACCTTGACACAATATTTACGGTTGCCAACCGGGTTGTAATGCTTGATAAAAACAGAAAGGGAATAATTGCCGAGGGAGATCCAAAGAGTATCAGGGATAACAGCCCCGTTCCGTCAGTCAGGCAATTTTTTAAACGGAATGCAAAGTCCAAGGACTCGTAAAAATTATTAAAGATGGGTAAAACATGGCTTCTATAAAAACAAAATTCAGTGTCGGAATCTTTGTTATGTTGGGTTTATTTGTTGCGTTTATTGCAATAATATGGCTCGGCATGTCACACTTCTTTGAACAGGGAAAGCTCTATTCAGCATATTTCGACGATTCGGTTCAGGGGTTGGCAAAAGACTCGCCTGTAAAATACAGAGGAGTCACAATCGGAAGAGTTGCCGATATACTTGTGGCCCCGGATGCGAAGCTTATAGAGATAATATTAAAAATTGAAACCGATATGAAGCCGGATAAAAACATCGTTGCCCAGTTAAAATCAGTCGGAATAACAGGAATAATGTTTATTGAACTGGACAGGAAGCGAATAGGAGAGCCGGATCTTTCCCCGACACTGAGCTTTCCACCCAGACATACGGTTATCGATACAAAACCCTCTGAAATAAGAAACTTCATAGACAACATAAATGATGTGGTAAAACAATTGCAAAATATGGACCTCGGAGGAATGTCGGATAAGTTTAAAAGAACTCTTGATAAAATAAGCATTGCCGTTGATGAGGCAAAAATCGGAAAATTAACCCTGGATATCAGAGCATCATTAGACAAATGGGACGCCGCGATGAATTCAATAGAAAATGCAGGAAAAACATTTAAATTATTTTCATTAAATACTGATCACGCCATTTCAAATCTAAATGGCACAATAACAAAAATTGATAAAATTGTCGCCGATAATCAGGATGATATCGCGCAGACAATTCAGGACTTCAATCGAGCCGTAAATAATGCAGAAAACCTGATACAGAAAGGGACATTTCTTGTTGAAAAGACCGATTACAACCTTTCATCCCTGCAGAAGCAGATCCTCGCGACAATGCAGAGTATAGAAAAAACAAGCGAAACATTAAACCGTTCAATCGAATTAATTTCCGACCAGCCATCAATGCTTATATATGGAAACCCTCCTCCTGAAAAAGAGACGGATAAAGATTTAAATTAACCTTATATCCGCAAGGAATTTGCTATGAAAAAATTTAGAAGAACTTATTATAAATTATTTATTTTATCGCTAATCGGCGGCCTGATTCTACCTCTTGCAGGTTGTCTGAGTTTCGGAGAACCTGCAGGCAAAGTCTATTATTACACTCTTGAATATGTTTCTCCAAAATTTACTGACATTAAAACCGTCAATTCAATAATAAAAATGGAACGTTTCCGGGCATCTCCTCTATATAACTCCGAAAAAATCAGCTACAGGAAAAATAACTTCCAGACCGATAATTACATTAACCAAAGATGGGAGACAAATCCTGCACATCTTATTGCTTATTTTTTGTACAGGGATATCAGGCAGTCCGGTCTTTTCAAGGCTGTATTCAACAATGATACAGGCTTTTCCGCAACACATTCGATATCAGGCACTGTTGATGAATTTTTTGAGGACGACAGAGGTAAGATATGGGAAGCCGTTCTTTCGCTTGATATTATTCTAATGGCAGAAAACGAACCCGACTTAAACAAAAGAATTCTTTTTCAAAAACGATACAGTACCCGGAAAGAATGTGTCAGAAATAATCCGGGAGCGCTTGCTGAAGCGATGAGCAGGGCGATGTCGGAATTATCCGCACAAATTATTACGGATATATATAAAACACTTGCAGGTAAACTTTGACGGCTTCGTAAAAAGTCATTCTGCTGTATTGCGCTTCATCTTTCGTCATTGCAGCGTACAAAAAGTACGCCTCATTCCTCGAGATTCGTGCGCCTTGCATAATGAGCTTTTTACTTTGCCGTCTGACTTTTGACTTTTTACGAAGCCGTCAAATATGAACACAAGGAACTAGAAATGATGAACCTGAAACCGTCTTATTCCATAATCGATTTACCCGAATGGAAAAAGCTTAAAAAACATGCCGGTATCATTAACCGCAAGGAAAATCACCTTAAATACCTTATAAGTGAAAAAGGCCGCATGGAAAATTTTTCTCTGCAAGGCGCCGGTATTTTTTATGATTATTCCCGTCAGAGAGTCAATGCAGAGACCATGAAACTTCTGTTTGCGCTTGCTGAAAAGAGAAGGATAAAAAAGCAGTTTAAATCCATGACAAACGGAGAAATAGTCAACATCACCGAAAACCGCGCTGCACTCCACACCGCATCAAGATCCTTTTCCAGTGATCCTGTATTTGTAAACGGTCAAGACATTATGACCGAAATATTTTCGGGGAGAAAAAATATTAAAGAATTTACGACCAAAATTCATGGCGGTGAAATCAGGGGCTCAACAGGCAAGGCTTTTGAACACATAGTAATTATAGGAATCGGAGGTTCCTATCTTGGTCCAGAATTTGTTGCAGCGGCATTAAAGCACCTTGCCATAAAGAAAATACAAATACATTTTCTTTCCAATGTTGATATTCACAATTTTGGAGAAATAGCGGCGTCTATTGATCCCGAGAGTACGATCTGGATTGTTATATCGAAAAGCTATACCACTTCCGAAACAGCGGCAAATACAAACCAGGCATATGAATTCATGAAACAGAAAGGGCTCGATCCTGCAAAACACTTTGTAACAGTAACCAGCAAGGGAAGTCCCGGGGATGACCCTTCAAACCCGGTTATCGCGTCGTTTCATATGTTTGATTTCATAGGAGGAAGATACAGCGTTACTTCTGCGGTTGGAGGCGTACCATTAAGTCTTTACTTTGGATATAATGTTTTTGAACGATTTTTAAAAGGGGCGGAAGAGATGGATATGCACTCGAAAGAAGCTCCTCCTGAAAAGAATCTTCCCCTGGTCGCCGCTCTGATATCAGTGTGGAACAATAATTTTCTTCATTATCAGACACAGGCTGTAATACCTTACGCCTCTCCCCTGTCAAAGCTTGCTCCTCATATACAGCAGCTGAACATGGAAAGTAACGGAAAATCGGTTAACAAGTACGGGGATACTCTTGGTATATCTTCAGGAACAATTATCTTCGGTGAGCCTGGTACCAACGCTCAACACTCGTTTTTTCAGCTTGCTCACCAGGGAAGGCCCTTCCCTGTCGATTTTATAGGAGTCATCAGGCCATCCTATGATCAGTACAGGTTCAAATCAAAAAGGGTTACAAATCACCAGGAGCTCTGGGCAAATTTAATCGCCCAGCCAGCCGCCCTGGCATTCGGAAAAGATGACACTAATGGTGCAAAACGCTTCGAGGGAAACAGACCCTCTTCAACCATATTATTGAATAACTTGTCCCCGGAAAATATTGGAAGACTTCTATCTTTCTACGAGGCTAAAACGGTCTATGAAGCATTTATCTGGGGTATAAACCCGTTCGATCAGTTCGGAGTGGAACTTGGGAAATCCCTTGCATCAGGCATCAGAAAGAAAATAGCGGAAAAAAATGAAAACCCGGAATATTCTTTTGAGGATGCCGATCCGATTACAAAATTCTACCTTGATAAATTGTTCCAAGATTAATCAAATGAACCCTTGAACCCTCCAATCCCGGAGCTTTTTCTCCTAACATTCCTCATCCTTTATCAGACAACCCAGACTGTAAAATTTTTCCCTCCATAGACAACCTCATGGCCGACCCGGCCCATGAAAAAGGCATCCACTTTTGAAAGGCCCCTTCGCCCGACAATAATTGTGCCGTAATCGCCATCTTCCGCTTCATTGATAATGGCATCGGATCGGCTGTGTACACCGGAAATTATTTTTTCAGATATTTTGTCGGATTCAAACCCGGATTTAATCAGCATATCTTTTACATCCCGAAACAGTCGCGCCACTTTTAATTTGAAAGCTTCAAGACAGGTATCAGATATGTTAATTTCAGGAAGTTTCGGCTTATTAAGTTCAGAAAGATTAAAATTTATAGCCCCCAGACCTGGAATTGCATGAAAAATACAAGCCTCATACCCATTACCGCATAACAATGAGGCGATAAATTCAACCGCTTTCATCGAAGCAGGTGAAGCATCCACGGCCAATAATATTTTCTTTACCGGAGGAGCTTGTCCAACCATTATAATAGGAATAAATGTTAACGCTTGCAATAACTTGACAGCAACACTGCCAAGTATGATATTTTTAAGCTGACTCATCCCCCGCCTTCTCAGAACGACCGCACTGTAACCATTTCTCGCTTCATCTATTATGTCCCGGGCGACCCCTTTTTGCAGGCAATGAAATTTGATTTCAACTGACTGTTCCGGAAATCCGCCTGTGATCAAAATATTTTTTGCACGTTCCAGATGCGCCAGGATTATTCTTTTTTCCTCTATTTCCCGATTTCTCAATTGATCTTTGACGGTTACACAGGTTGGATCATTCTCCAGTTCCCGATATTCTTCCGGTATGCCGCTGAATACATGAAACAGGACAATCCTCATATTCTCATCAACGGGCATAAAATTCTTAACATAGTTAACCGTTTTTATGGTTCGTTCGGAACCATCAACCAAAACCAGCAATTTTTTTTGAATTTTCATACTTCATCCTTCAAGCCGAGAGCGGCAAATCTGTCTATGCAACATGTCCAGAGCCGTTTTATACTGAAATAAACGATGAGCGACCTGCCGGAAACTATTCACCGCCTCCTCCCAATACCGCATAAAGCCGCACCTGATTTGCGAGCTTGGCCAGGCGGAGCGAGATAAGCCCCTGTTGTGCGGCGTAAAGGGATCGCTGCGCATCAAGAACGCTCAGGTAGCTGTCAATCCCCTTTGCATATCTTTTGTTTGAGAGGCGATAGGTCTCGTCAACAGCATCCGTCAGGGATTGCTGGGCGGATATCTGCTGGTCTACAGTGCCTTGCACGGCAAGCGCATCGGCAACTTCCCTGAAGGCGGTCTGGATGGTCTTTTCATACTGGGCAAGGGCAATTTCCTGTTGAGCCTTGCTTATCCTGTATGCGGCCCATGTTCGGGCATCGAAAATCGGCAAGGCGATCTGAGGAGCGAAGCCCCACGTGCCAGCCCCTGAGCCGAAAAGACCAGACAGCTCGTCGCTGGCCGTACCGATTGAAGTGGTCAAGGAAATGCGCGGGAAAAAAGCGGCCCGGGCCGCTCCGATAAAGGCATATGCCCCCTTTAGACGATGTTCCGCTGCAATAATGTCCGGCCGGTTCAAAAGCGCTTCGGAGGAGATACCTGCAAATATTTCTTTAGGCATATTAACGCTTGTCAGGTTTGCCGGCAAGAGATCTTCCGTCAGATGTGAACCGGCCAGAAGAGTTAACGCATTTTGATCCTGGGCTGCCATTCGCGTGAAACGGGAGACATCTCCCCTGGCTGTATCTACCTGGATTTGAGCCCGGCGCAGATCCAGCTCATTGGCGAGCCCGACTTCGTATCGCCGATGGATTAAATTATAGATTCTCTGCTGCGCGTCAAGAGTAGAAAGGATCAGTTTTAGATTTTGCAGATCAGCGGCAAGAGTCAGATAGACCCTTGCAACCTCGGACACCAGTGCGATCCTGGCACTGCGTCGGGCCTCATCCGTGGCAAGATATTCTTCCAATGCCTGGCCGTTAAGATTGCGGATCCGGCCGAAAAAATCGATCTCCCAGGCAGCAATACCCAGATCAATGCTGTATTGTTCAATGTTCCTCGAGGCCCCGGAACTTACAAGATCGGAAGAGAGGCGCTGTTTGTTTTCCGTTCCCACAGCATTTATCGCCGGGAAGAGCTCGGCCCGTTGAATTCCGTAGAGGGCGCGCGCCCTTTCCACGTTCAAGGCGGCAAGCCGCAGATCCCGGTTGTTATCGAGAGCCTTATCGATAATCTGTCGCAACTTCGGGTCGGTGAAAAATTCCTTCCGGCTCAGTTGCAGGACTGTCGGTGCTTCGGCTGCTGCATGTGTGTCTTTATAGGCCGGACCTTGCGGCCATTCTGCCGGAATAGGAGCCGAAGGCCGGATGTATTCGGGAGCCATTGAGCAGCCACCCATTAAAACGAGCGCTGCAAATGAAAGTAAGATTTGTTTTCTCATATTATCTCACCCCCCGTGACCCTGAGGATTCAATGGAATGTTCAGGGTGTTGCTCTTTTTGTTTCCCCCTGAATATCTTGGATACAAGAACAAAGAACATCGGGATGAAAAGGAGATCGATGAACGTGGCGGAGAGCATTCCCCCGCAAACGGCGGTGCCGATTGCGTTCATTGCTCCGGCGCCGGCGCCGGATGCTTTCGCCAGCGGCAGTACCCCGAAGAAGAAAGCCAGAGATGTCATGATGACGGGCCGGAATCGTGTTTTTACGGCTCCAAGGGTTGCATCGATAAGGCTTTCTCCATGTTTCATCCGTTCTTTGATAAACTGAATGATCAGGATGGCATTTTTTGTCGAAAGTCCAAGGGTGGTAAGAAATCCGATCTGGAAGTAAACATCGTTGGGCATTCCCCTCAATGATGTGGCCAGGATTGCGCCCAATACGCCAAGCGGCAACATCAGAAGATTGACAAAGGGTATGGTCCAGCTTTCATAAAGGGCGGCAACGCAAAGAAAGATTACGAAAATGGAGAAAGCGTAAAGTATAGGCCCCTGAGCCGTGGCCATTCGTTCCTGATAAGAGAGTCCATTCCAGTCAAAACCTATCCCCTGGGTCAGCTTTGCCGCAATCTCTTCCATGGCAGACATCGCTTCGCCTGTGCTGTGACCCGGTGTTGGTTCGCCCCAGATGTTTATGGAAGGAAAGGCGTTAAAGCGCTCCAGTTTTGGAGAACCCTGAGCCCATCTTCCGGAAGCAAATGAGGAGAAGGGTACCATCTTGCCTGTGCTGTTGCGAACATAAAGTTTTTCCAGATCCTGCGGCAGCATGCGATAGGGAGCATCCGCCTGGGCGTAGACCTTCTTGACTCGGCCGGCCTGGATAAAGTCATTGACATAGGCGCTGCCAAAAGCCGCCGCAATGGTGTTGTGGATGGAGCTGATTGAAACTCCCAGAACACCGGCCTTGTCCCAATCCACATCGATATTGTATTCGGGCACATCTTCCATGCCGTTGGGTCGAACCCTGACCAGTCGCGGATCCTGTGCAGCCATGCCGAGGAGCTGGTTGCGGGCCGCCATGAATTTTTCGTGGCCCAAGCCGCCACGATCAAGCAACTGAAAATCAAACCCGGTGGCTATCCCCAGTTCGATTACCGGCGGCGGCGGGAAGGCAAACACCATGGCACCTTTTATCTGTGAAAATGCTCCCATAGCCCGGCCTGCTATGGCCTTGACCTTCAGGTCCGGCCGCTGGCGCAGGTTCCAGTCTTTCAGCTTGACAAATCCAAGAGCCATGTTCTGTCCCTGACCGCCAAAACTGATCCCGGAAACAGCCATTACGGATTCCACTCCGTCTTTTTCATTCTCCAGAAAATGGTCCCGTACCCTGTTCATTACTTTTTGAGTCTGCTCAAGAGTAGAACCTGACGGCAGCATTGCCTGGACCAGCAGGATGCCCTGGTCCTCATCAGGAATGTAGGATGTCGGCATACGATTAAAGAGGAATCCAACAGATGCTACAATCAAAAGGTACATAATCAGGTAGCGTGCTGTTCTTGAAAAAGAGCGGCCGACGATTCCAACATATATGGATCTTGAACGGAGAAAAACCCGGTTAAACCATCTAAAAAAAGGGCGCAGAAAAAAAACAGTATTCTCCGACGGTTCATGCCCGGCCGGTTTAGGTTTAAGGAAAGACGCGCAGAGTACCGGGGTCAGGATCAGGGCTACGACAACCGAAAGAAGCATGGAAGCGATGATTGTAACGGAAAACTGGCGGTAGAGAACCCCTGTTGAGCCCTGAAAAAAGGCCATTGGGCCGAAGACCGCTGAGAGCACCAGTCCGATGCCTATCAGGGCGCTTGTTATCTCTCCCATGGACTTGGCCGTAGCCTCCTTGGGTGGCAGCCCCTCTTCATGCATTATCCGTTCAACGTTTTCGACAACCACGATTGCGTCATCCACCAGGAGCCCAATCGCCAGCACCATGGCGAACATGGTCAGCATGTTGATGGAAAAACCGAAAAAACTCTGGACAGCGAAGGTACCCAGCAGCACCACCGGTACGGCGATGGTAGGGATAAGGGTGGCACGGATATTGCCCATGAAAAGGTACATGATCACGAATACCAAAAGGATCGCTTCAAAAAGGGTTTTGACCACCTCCTTGATGGCTACCCTGGTAAACGGGGTTGTATCATAGGGATAAATCACCTTCATTCCCGGAGGAAAGTAGCGGCTCATCTCATCCAGTTTCTGTCTGACGGCTTTGGCGGTATCCAGGGCATTGGCTCCGGCAGCCTGACGAATGGCCATTCCAGCGGAGGGTTTGCCGTTATAGTTGGCCTCGATATCGGAGCGCTCGCTCCCCAGTTCCGTTCTGCCGATATCCCTGATCCTGACCACCGATCCGTCTGGATTGGTACGGATTGGGATGGCGGCGAATTCATCTGGCGTCTGCCGGAGATGCTGAACTACGATGGCGGCGTTAAGGCGCTGCCCGTCCATGGCCGGCGCCCCGCCTAACTGACCGGCGGAAACCTCGACGTTGTAAGCCCGCAAGGCCATGATTACATCTTCCATCGTAAGATGGTAGTTGGTCAGCTTGCCGGGGTTTACCCAGACCCGCATTGCATACTGCGAGCCGAAGTTTTCCACCTCGCCCACCCCAGGTACCCGGGACAGGATCTTTTCCAGATTCGACTGGGCGTAGTCTCGCAGGTCGATGCCACTCATACTCCCATCTTCCGAAATTAACCCGACTATAATCAGGTAATTCCTGGTGGATTTACTGACCTTGACGCCTGAGCGTTGCACGACATCGGGAAGACTGGCCATTGCGAGCTGCAGCTTGTTCTGAACCTTGGACCAGGCTATATTCGGATCTGTTCCCGGGGCGAAGGTCAGCTCGACGCGGGCTGCACCGGACGAAGAACTGGTGCCGGAAAGGTAAAGCATATCGTCCAGACCGGTCATCTTCTGTTCAATAATCTGGGTCACTGTGTTTTCAACCGTCTCCGCCGAGGCCCCGGGGAAAAAGGCATCAATGGAGATGGCCGGCGGGGCTATGGGGGGATACTGAGCGATGGGCATGTTATATATTGCCAACCCGCCGGTCGCCATGATGACGATAGCAATAACCCACGCAAATACCGGGCGGTCAAGAAAGAATTTTGAGAGCATTATGCCCCTCCCCGGCTTTGTTTTTGAGGCGTTGCGCCTTGTTGGGCCAAGGGTTCATTGCCTGCTTGTTTCTCAATAAAGAGAACAACTTTAACGGTAACCCCGGGCCGCACTCGTTGCATACCCTCGACGATCACCCGGTCACCCGGAGAAAGGCCTGCCGATACAAGCCATTTGTCGTTGATGGCGCGATCAAGTGTGAGCTGACGTAAAGCGACCTTACTTTCAGCATCTACGATCAGCGCAAGAGGATTCCCCTTGGAGTCTCGTGAGACTCCCTGCTGTGGAATAAGTATAGCCTGCTCATTTGCGCCTTCCTTGATCAACGCCTTAACGAACATGCCCGGCAGGATAATGTCTTCCGGATTGGGAAAAACAACCCGCATAATAACGGATCCGGTGGTCGGGTCAACAGTGACATCGCTGAACTGCAGTGTTCCTTCAAGGGGATAGGGGGTTTCGTCTTCCATGATGAGTTTTACTTTGTTCTGGTCCTTTACGTTATTCTTAAGGCGGCCGTCTTTAAGTCGTCGCTTAAGGCGCAACAGATCGGTGGTTGACTGGGGCACATCCACGTATATAGGATCCAATTGTTGAATGGTTGCCAATGGCAATGGTTGATAGGCTGTAACGATTGCGCCGTCCGTAACATTCGATTTACCTATACGTCCGGATATGGGTGCGGTAACACGGGTGTATCCAAGGTTGATAAGCGCTGTCTTTATCGTTGCTTTCCAATATTCAATCTCGGCAAGAGCCTGTTTCTCTGCGGCTGTGGCGTCGTCATAGTCCTGCTGGCTGATTGCTTTGTCGGAAACCAGGTCACGATAGCGTTCGGCCCTCAACCTGATCGAAAACAGCTGAGCTTCCGCTTTTTCCAGGGTGGCTTTTGCATTGTCGAGCGACGCCTGAAATTGAGCGGAGTCGATCTGATAAAGCACCTGTCCGGCTTGGACATTGGAGCCTTCAGTAAAAAGGCGTTTTAGTACCAGACCGCTGACCTGGGGCCTGATTTCAGCGATACGATATGGCACGGTTCGTCCCGGCAATTCCGTGGTCAGCACAACAGGCTGAGTCGATACCGTCAAAACGGTGACTTCAGGAGCGCCGCCCTGAGGCTGTCCGCTCACTGAATTCTGAGGTTTGCAGCCAGACAGCAAAAAAAGGCCTGCCAGAGCCGTGAAGAGAGCGGCGCCTCTAAGAATTCTAAAATTTTTTTTGTTCATTCGCATCAAAAACCTCCGAAACATCTGTAGTAAGGCTATTCAGGCAACCTCGCTTATGAAATAGTTTCCATCCGGAAATGGCCCTTTTGTGCTATCTCGGTGTCAAAAGGAGCGTTTTTCGGCTTTTCGTCTGACGAAAGGAAGGCAATCGTCTCATTCTTAAGGCCGGAGGCCTTTGAGCTCTTGGATTACATAAAGCTTGCCTCAGGATTTATATCCTCGAATATCTCCAAGTGAAAAGCGCATAACATGGTCTGCAATACGTTCGATATCGGCCGGATCGAATTTTGCACTACTTGGCTGAGATCGTTGGTCGGATCAGTCTTTCTTTGGTATTGTCCTTTTTATTCGATCTGTCTTTCGTATAAACCTCCATAAAAAGCATTCCAACCATGTGTTTCTATTGCTCGTTTAGAACGTGTGATCGAATTTGTCAAATTAATTTTTCTATCATATTTTTAGCATCTTATGCACTTTTGGCAAAAACTCATATGTTGGCATTGCTTATCTGTTTCCTTTTTTTTGACTTTAACGGACACAATTCGGGCACAGCAATTTTCTTTAGCAGGTTCACAATTAAAGAGTAAAAATGCAATTCTAAACGTCAATTCGATGGTAGTTTAATAGTATATATAAACAGCATATACCTGTATCCCGTTATCCTGCTTTATGATATTGACACAAAAAGTCCTTTTTCATATATTCCCGTCATGAAAAAACAACACCTTATAAATTCAATACAATATAGCCGAATGTATCAAAGGAATTTTACTTAGCCCAAAAGAGGAATGGCAGACCATTGCTGGGTTAACGACACCTATTGCTGAGTTATAATAGTTAATGCCGAATATTGTAACAATGAGGATGACGCATGAACACAAAAAT
>CAYODW010000006.1:0-61636 GCA_964402865.1 uncultured Desulfonema sp.
CAAAGGAAAACTTTTTGCTATGCTACGAATTCATGATAGTTGACTGTTATCAATAGGTTGGTTTTTTTCGTTTCTATAGTAGATTTCAATCACAAATCGTGATAATGAAACACTGAATCTAATCAGAAAAGAAAGCATCTGCATTAGACAGTTAACTATCTATGAACAAATAAATAGTATTGAACAAGTTTGATAATATAATTGTTTTAAAATGTTATGTTGTTATAGTTTGAATTTGTGAATCTATAGCATCAAAATTTTCAATATTGAAAGGAAAATATTCAATATATTGTTGTACAGAAAGAAAAAAACCGATTTGATCCGAAAATGGATGAGATGCTTTTGACCCTTATCGAACAAGAGCTCGAAACTGCTTGAGTGATATTGCATCCATGTTACACTGGGAGATGAACTAAAACTTAAAAAGCTGTCACCGCGAGGTGTTTATGGCCATGCATGTTTTTCGATGGTTGTTGCTGTCAGGGCTGCTGTTGAGTTCATCGTTGACCATTGCTCAGCCCGTATCAACCGATTGTGACGCCGTTCCAGATGAAGCAGCCCCGGCAGCCTTCCAACTTCAATACTTTTCCGTATTTACCCACTATCAATCCTTCCGGGAACAACCGCTGCCATCCTGGCAGGAGACCAACGACAATGTCGGTAAAATAGGCGGTTGGCGTTTTTATGTAAGGGATGCAAAACAGCCTGAAACTGGCGCTTCTGCCAATGGTGCCCTGCCTGATGCCGAAGAAAAACAACCGTCCGGGCTAATCGAAAGGTCCGAACAACATTCAGAGCATGGGAGAAAACCGTGATTTACAAGAATCCATTTCCATACCTCTGCAGAACATTTCTGGCACTGCTCACCGTGTGGATTACCGGCAGTTGCGCCAGCATAAACTTCGAAAAATCCTTGAGCACAACAAATCAGATGGCAGCCGGGTTTACCCAGGGGAAGCTGTCTTTGGCACAGACCGAAGAGCAGCGCGCAGAGAAGAACCACCTTGCCGAAGAAATACTGCAAAAGCCGGTAAGCCAGAGTGATGCTGTCTTGCTTGCATTGGCAAACAGTCCTGGGTTACAGGCAATGTTGGCTCAGAACTGGTCGGATGCTGCCAAGGCCGCCCAAACCGGCCGTATCTCCAACCCCGCTTTTTCCTTTGAGCGCTTGCTATCGGCTGGCGAACGCGAACTTTCGGGCATTATTGCCTTTGGCCTGCTGGATCTGCTGACACTGCCACAACGCTACAGCATGGCGCAGCACATGATTGATCAGACACAGCTGAAATTGACCAGCGATGTTATCGACCATATTACGCAGGTACGACAGGCATGGGTCAAGGCGGTGGCTGCCCGGCAGAGCCTATTTTATGCGAAGCAGGTGCATGATGCAGCTCAGGCAAGTGCCGAACTGGGGCGTCTCCTTCAGTCGGCCGGTAATTTCAATAAAATTCAGCGGGCTCGCCACCAGGCATTTTACGCGGATGCGACGGCAAAATGGGCAACAGCCCAGCATGCAGCCACGTCTGCAAGAGAAGAGTTAATCCGTCTCATAGGCCTCACCGATGGTCAAGCCAATCGTCTCCTGCTGCCGGACAGGCTGCCCGGTCTGCCGAAAGAGCCGCTCTCCCCGGAGCAGATCGGCAGTAGCATCAGTAAGACCCGCCTTGATATCCGGCTTGCGCAGGCTGAATACGAGGCTGCTGCAAAAGCGCAGGGACTGACCCTGTTGACCAGCTTCACCGACATTGAACTGGGGTTGCGTTATGACTCAGTCAAAGACAGGGCAGATGGCCACAAGACTATCAAGCGTGGATATGAAGTCAGTGTCCGCTTGCCGATTTTCGACTGGGGCGACAATCAGCGCGATGCAATGAATGCCCGGACTCTGGCTGCCGCCTATCGGCTCGAAGCAACGGTGCGTGCCGCAGGTTCAAATCTTCGCCAGAATTATTCAGCCTATCGGACGACCTACGATATTGCCCGACATTATCGTGATGAAGTCGTGCCGTTGCGTAAAGCCATTTCCGAAGAAAATCTGCTCCGATACAATGGCATGCTGATTAGTGTGTTTGAACTGCTGGCAGACTCGCGTGACCAGATAAACAGCGTGATTGCAGCAATTGATACCGAACGGCAGTTTTGGCTGGCCGATGCGGCCCTGCAGGCTTCCATGATCGGCAAGCCCATACAAAATTCGATTGCTCTCTCGGCGACCAGCAGCAAGGAGAGTGGAGATGCACCCCATTGATTCCGTCTCAGCCAGGCGTGAAGGGGGCAGTTGAAAAATAATCAAACGTAAATAACACCAACCGGAGGAATACCGGATGAGTTCAAGAAGAGATTTCCTGAAGGCGGTCGGGATTGCGGGCGGTGCTTTGGCGGCATCCTCGGTCAGCCGTGTGGTCATGGCTGCGTTGCCAGAACCTGCGACGCAAAGTTCCCCTGACACCATGCCGCCGCTGGTTCCGGACAATGGACATCATTACAACCCGGTTGTGACGCTCAACGGATGGACATTGCCCTGGCGCATGAATAACGGGGTGAAAGAATTCCATCTGGTAGCGGAACCGGTTGTGCGCGAAATGGCGCCCGGCATGAAGGCGCACCTGTGGGGTTACAACGGACAAAGTCCAGGTCCCACCATTGAAGTGGTTGAAGGGGATCGTGTACGCATATTTGTGACCAACAGGCTCCCCGAGCACACCAGCATCCACTGGCACGGCCAGCGGCTTCCCAACGGCATGGATGGCGTTGCCGGGCTTAACCAGCCGGCAATCCAGCCGGGCAAAACCTTTGTCTATGAATTTGCGGCGCGGCGCCCCGGTACGTTCATGTACCATCCCCATGCCGATGAAATGACACAGATGGCGATGGGGATGATGGGTTTCTGGGTCACCCATCCCAAGTCACGGCATCCGCTGATCGACGAGGTACAGCGTGATTTCTGCTTCCTGCTGAATTCCTACGACATAGATCCGGGCAGCTATACCCCGAAGATCATGACCATGCTGGACTTCAATCTCTGGTCCTGGAACAGCCGCATATTTCCTGGCATCGATTCGCTGAACGTGCGCTTGAATGACAAGGTGCGCATCCGCATCGGCAACCTGACCATGACGAACCACCCGATACATCTGCATGGCCATGAGTTTCTGGTGACCGGCACGGACGGCGGACCTGTACCGAAGAGTGCCCGCTGGCCCGAGGTTACTACCGATATTGCCGTCGGTCAGATGCGGCAGATCGAATTTCTGGCCGACGAAGAGGGCGATTGGGCCTTTCACTGCCACAAGAGTCACCACACGATGAATGCCATGGGGCATGACATCCCCACCATGATCGGTGTCGATCACCGAGGCGTGGCCAGAAAGATTACCAACCTCATTCCCGACTACATGGTGATGGGTGAGCGCGGCATGGCGGATATGGCCGAGATGCAGATGCCGCTGCCCGACAATACGATTCCGATGATGACCGGTGATGGGCCGTTCGGTTCCGTGGAAATGGGTGGGATGTTCTCGGTGGTAAAGATACGCAAAAACCAGAAACCGGGAGATTACACCAATCCGGAATGGTACAGTCAACCATCCGGCACGGCAGCCCTTGAGTACGCAGGGACACCGGCAGAGCCGGCGCGTTTTAAATCTGAATCGGGAAAGTCCATGCCGCTCAAACAAAAACCAGCTCAGGATTTGGAATTTCGGATTCGCAAACCAACCGGCCACAATGGCCATTGATCGTAAGAGGTCAGCTATGAAGCCCAATTATGTTGTCACGGTACTGTCAATTATTGTTTTCGCAAGTATAGCCGGAGCCGGTGGCGAACATGCCGGTGGCCATGGATCAGCCGATGCCATCGGGCGGGTCGGTAACCCAGGAAACTTTACCCGCACCATATCGATTGACATGTCGGATTCAATGAGATTCACACCCTCAACCATATCGGTCAAGCAAGGTGAAACGATCCGGTTCATTGTCAGGAATTCAGGCAAACTACAGCACGAAATGGTGCTGGGTACGGAAAATGAGTTGAAGGAGCACTATGAAGTCATGAAGAAGCATCCGGAGATGGAGCATGCTGATGACAACATGGTTACGGTCCAACCGGGAAAAACCGGAGAAATCATCTGGCATTTTACCAAAGCGGGCACTGTTTCGTTTGCCTGCCTGCTGCCGGGGCACTATGAAGCAGGAATGAAGGGCGCGGTAAATGTGAAAGTCAGTACCAAGAAAGAAAGGGATAAAAAATGAAAACCATGAAATCACTGTCAATAGCCCTTGTTCTCTTGTTGACATCAGGCATTTCTGGCAATGCACTATCAGAGGAAAAGCAGGGTGCTGCCAGTATACAGCAGTCGCCCGCTTCAATTGAGATGACTGACGGCGTAATCCGCAAAGTTGACAAGAACAACAACAAGATCACCATAAAACATGGTGAAATAAGAAATCTTGATATGCCGGGAATGACAATGGTGTTTCAAGTAAAACACCTTGACTTGCTTAATAAGGTGCAAGTTGGAGACAAAGTGAAATTCAGGGCCGAAAAATCAGGTACTGCGTTTGTGGTCACTGACATCCAGATTGAGAAATAGCAGCTTAAGAGGCACCTTATGGATAAGTCATAGACTCGAGGGATCTCCAAGAAATAAGTATCAACAAGGCTTACGACCTGCCCGATAACCCGGCAGGTCAAAGCCATCCCCGTTTCTCACTTTCATTTCGTAATCATCACTATTTGATCAAATCTTCTATGCTCGCTTTGAAGATATCATTCTTGTCAAGCGGAAATAGGCTTATATTTTGGATCGTACTTTTTCCCGGATTTCAAGACTCCAAAGATAACGTTAACCAGATATTCTAACACAACGTTAATCTTGCATTATATTGAAGCAAGTTGGCAGGAAACAACTACGTGAATTATCAAATGCAGTAAATTGGCGATTATTTATAATAGTTCTAAGAATTGCATATTCATTAGCAATACTTTTTCTATTTTATTTGTTTACTTCAAGGCGTAATCATCGGTCAAAAGTCATTTCTGATATTAAGGACAAGTAGCTGCTATGCGTAACAAAAAGGATGAGCTATCAATTGGGAGCGGGCCAAGCTAACTAATCGATTTTTATAAATTAACGTTCCAAAAGCAGAGGTTTTCTTGCCCTATACAGCACTTTTTGACCTCAAAAAGGGCCTTATAAGCAATGTTCTGGACCGTTAATTAATTGAATAAAGCCCTTTTTACCCTTAAAAAGCTCAATATAGCCCCAAAACAAGGGAAAATTATAGCATATATTATATCTTATCAATAAGTTGTTATGGCCCGACCCAATTATTCCGCAGTTTTTCCGGCCGGTGATATTCTTCCATTAAATTGTTCTGTTACTAGAATTTACCGAGGGGAAAAGCGAAAGATTGGTATGCGGTATAAATTTGGCAGCAGAAAAACGGTTCATGAAATCCTGGTTTACATTCAGTTCGATATAGGTGATGCTGTTTCTGATGGCATCTATCTCATCAATTAATCCACTGTTTTTAAGTAGCATGGAAGCGCCTTCAAGGGAGCTGTTCCCTATCGACCTATATGTTCCTTCAGGAAGATCCGGCATCATTCCTATTGTAATAGCCGAGCGTGGATTGATAAGAGATCCGAAAGTGCCGGCCACATAAAACGTGGAGAGATCTGAAAGGGAAATCCCGACATATGAAGCAATTGTTTCAAGTATAGTGTACATGGCTGCCTTAGATCTTATGAGGCTGTCAAGATCTGCCTGGCTTATGGTGAGATCAAAGCCTTCCGAAAATTCTTCTGCGTAAACCAAGACAAAATGTTTTCCCCCGTTTTTTTCAATTAATCTTGTTCCGAATGAGTCAAGAACAAATTTGCCTTTTATGTCTATCATGCCGGAGATAAAAAGTGCTGCTGCAAGATCTATAAGACCTGAACCGCAGATGCCTCTGGGGGAAAGACCTTCTATAGTATGAATTGAAAAAAGCCCTGTTTCCGAATCCACAGACACCTTGTCAATTACTCCGGGACCCGCCATCATTCCCATCTTTGTGACCCCTCCTTCAAGAGCCGGACCGGCAGCACCGGCGCAGGCGACCATCCAGTTTTTATTCCCGATGACAACTTCGGCATTTGTCCCGACATCGACAAGAATAGCCGTTTTATCGCTCCGGTTTAAGCCCGAATATAAAATTCCGGCAATAAGATCTCCTCCGAAATAACTACCCGTGTTCGGGAAGATAAAAACCCCGGCGGATTTATTTGCTCTTATTCCCAACTCGCTGGCGCTGATACAGCCTGGGCTGTTTGTGACGGGTATGTAAGGCTCCCGGATAATCCAGCGGGGATTTAACCCGAGAAAAAGATGGGTCATGGATGTATTTCCCGCAACGGAAAGAAGATATATTTCGGAAGGTTTTATTTTGCAGGACTTGCACAGTTCTGCTATGGCCCGGTTCAATCCTTCAATTATCAGCCTGTTCAGTTCACAGAGTCCGTTCTCTTTTTCGGCAAAATGAAGCCTTGTAAGAATATCGGTCCCGATTGATATTTGGGGATTGATGAAAGAGCTTTCACCTAAAGAATGTCCGGTTGAAAGATTAATCAATCTTAATACAACAGTAGTTGTGCCAAGATCGACCGCTAAGCCGGTTAAGATATCCGCATTATCGGATGATATTCCAGAAAGGCGCCATTTTTTATGATCTTTAAAAAGAATGCAGCGTAAATTATAATTACCTTTTCTGAAAAGCTCCGGGAGATCTCCAAGAACAGAAAGATCGATATCGACCATTTCCGTTTTGAGAATGGCCGTCAACGCTCTTTCGAGCCTGTCCGCATCCGCAGTGTTGTCTTCAATGGAAGGGGGCGTTACAGAGATTCTTTTTATCCAGCCGTTTTCAAGTTCAGACATTTTCCATGCTCTACATGATGCGTTCAACTTCAGCGACGATTTCTCTTATGATTTTTCCGGCATTTCCCCTGATCAGGTAGTCACTTATGCTTCCTGTAAGGGGAGTGCTTTCCGGATTGATTTCAATTACCAGAGCTCCCGATTCTTTTGCTATGACAGGCATGTATGCTGCCGGCTGGACAAGTGCCGATGTTCCTATAACCAGCATTATATCGCATTCATAAGAGACCTTTCGTGAACGCATAAGATATTCAGGCGGTATCATTTCACCGAAGAAAACGCAGTCCGGTCTTAAAATTCCCCCGCAGGAACATTTGGGCGGAATCTCGTTCAGAGATGTTTTGAAAGTCTCGATTTTTTTCCCGCAATCAAGGCATTTCTGCCATGCAAAGTTGCCGTGAAATTCTATAACATCGCTGTTTCCCGCCATCTGGTGAAGCCCGTCAACATTCTGGGTGATAATTACGTTCAATATGCCGAGCTTTTCAAGTTTTGCCAAACCATTATGTGCGTCGTTCGGTCTGGCTTTATCAACAATATCTTTCATATCCCTTATAAGGATGTTCCAGACTTTCGCGGGATCCCTCAAAAAGGCGTCAATATGCGCAAATTCCATGGGATCAATCTTTTCCCATAATCCGCCTTTTCCGCGAAAAGGCGGGATGCCGCTTTCAACTGAAACACCGGCACCCGTTAGGGCAATAACTTTATTTGATGCTGCAAGGTCTTTGGCTGCCTTTTTGATTAGATCATTCATAATAATGTTCCTCAACTATTATTTTATCTTTGCTGATTTTGCCTGATGTGGGAGCTCCGGATTACAAGCTAAAAACCATATCACATGAAACACCGAAGCAATCGAGATTCTGTTTTTTTTCGGCAGCAGTCCGCCTGCATATTTCAACCAATTCATCTATTTCACTGTCGGATCTTTCAGGACTATGGTGGAAAAGACCAAGTCTTTTAACCCCCGCTTCAAAAGACAGGAAAAGAGCTTGTGAATATGATGAATGTCCCCATTCTTTATAATGTTCATATTCTTCAGGAGTGTATTCGGCATCATGAATAAGAAGATCGGCTCCAGCAGAAAATTCTATATAAGATTTTACGGGAAGGCCACCCTTGTGAATAAAGCCGAGTTCATTATCAGTGATAAAAATAAAAGTTTTTCCTTCTTCAGTGAATTTATATCCACTTCCGTTGTTCGGGTGGCTCAAAGCTATCGGGGTAATTGTTACAGAACCTATTTCAAATGTGGCTGGGCAAGCATCGGGATAGACTATTTTTGCTTTCAGGTCCGAGTACCTTACAGGAAAATTGGGAGGCGTCATAACTTTTGAAAGTATTGTCTCCACAAATTTGCTGTGAAACGGGCATTTGTGCATAACAAATTCGGAATGCTTTGAATATAAAGGCTTGAAAAAAGGAAAGCCCATCAAGTGATCCCAATGAGCATGGGTAAAAATAAAATTGTATTTATACAGATTTTCTTCGATGAGCTGATTGCCGAGTCGCCGGATTCCGGTTCCGGCATCTATAATGATTATATCACCGCTTTTGGCCCTGATTTCAATGCACGTGGTATCTCCGCCATATTGCAAATAATCCTTGCCGGAAACTGGAACAGACCCTCTGGACCCCCAGGATTTGATATACATTCTTATAACCTTCCTTAAATTAAAAGACCTTTCCGAAAAAGGTATGCCATATGCCGTTACATTCCCATTTTTGTACTATTATAACAGGAAGTTTTGATAATTGCAGGTCAATTTCTTTCGCTTCGCTTTTTAACAGCCCCGACAATATAAAGTATTTTTTATTTAAAAAACCCTCCGACCGGATAAGAATCTTCATGATATCATGATGGATATTGGCAATTAAGAGGTCAGCCGGCAGCTCTATGTAATCCTGAGCCAAACCCTGTACAGACAGAATTCTATCCTCCATCCCGTTTAAAAAGAAGTTCCTTTTGGCTGTGTTAACGGCAAGATAATTGATATCGGCGGCAAGAATTTTTTTTGCGCCGAGATATGCTGCTGCTATTGCGAGAACCCCGGTACCTGTCCCCAGATCCACGGCTGATTCAATATCTTCATTTGAAAAAGCCCTTTCGAGCGCTTCTATGCAGTCATGTGTTGTCGGATGTGTTCCCGTACCAAAAACGACACCAGGGTCAAGAATGATTTTAATGCCTTTGCCGATATTATTGGAAAGTTTCCACGGTGTGGTTATCGCAAACCGGCCTATGTTAAGGGGAAATGGCATTTCGCCTTGCCATTCGTCATATGTCATCTGATAGTTATCTATAAGTGTCAGGCCCGGATGTGTTAGCAGGATTTTATCAATTTTTTCGCGGGATGGTGTTTTAAAGAAAAGAAATGAGAAATTGTCTTCTTCCCAGTTGCCTATAAATTCGGCGCCGAAAATTTTATGGTCAGGATTTATACGGCCTTCAAGGTAGTAGATGTAAAGATCCTTGTAAGGAGTATCCGCTGCCATGTTCATTAGTCGGGTTTTTTGTCCTCTTCCTTCAGATTTTTATTTATCTGATCTATGTACCATTCCATCGGGTCGAGAAGCGTGTAACCCATTTTCTGAAGTTTTTTCTTTACGGGACTTATGTTCTGAGTCAGAAGGTATGGAAATACAGCGCGCTTGCCTTCATCCCAGTATCTCGCAACGAGAATGCTGCCGAAAGAGACATTTTCTTCTGTAATGGCATCGACTATTTTCTTCATCTGCCCGAGCTTTTCTTCAACAAGGATGCATAAAAGAGTTCCGGGTTCGCCTATTCCCAAAACGTTTACGAAAGCCCTGAGCAGATCATCAACTGAAATAATGCCTTTAAGCTTTCCCTTTTCATCAACAACAGGAAAAGCGCCGACCTTTGTTTTTAGAACAAGTAAAAGAACATCTTGAATTGTATAAGAAGGAGAAACGGTAACAGGATTTATGGTCATAATATCCTTTACTTTCAGATTGGATACTTTTTCCTTCTCCTTTTCCTCACAGGATTCATAATCATGCAGAACATCAGAGGGCAGGGCGCTCCTTATGTCCCTGTCTGTAATTATCCCGATAAGCCTGTTATCCTCCTCTATGACAGGAAGATGCCTTATGCAGTAGGCTGCCATCTTATCTTTTGCTTCAAAGATTCCGGCATCTTTATTTACAGTAACAACATTGCTGGTCATTGATTTGCTGACAAACATATTACCCTCCAACACGCCATTTCTTGTGTCCGCTAATCAGGTTATATGGAAGCATCACATAAAGAACCTTATCAGTAGCACTTTATTTCTTTCCAAGCCGGGATGCAATAACAAACATTCGCATTCCTAACCTTTTATGTTTAAAAGAATTTCAACATGGTTTTTAGCAAGTTCGGGAAGTCTGGCTAAAGAATATCCCCCTTCGAGAACCGAAATAAGTCTCCCTTTTGCATACTTTTCAGTCATATCAAAAATCTTTTTCATTATCCATGAGAAACCCTCTGTAGTAATTTTTATATCCGACATATCGTCATCAACATGAGCATCAAATCCTGTTGATGTTATAACTGCTTCAGGCTCAAATCTTTCAAATGCAGGCAAAAGATCGTTTTCAATGAGCCTTTTATAGTCTTCATCTCCCCAGCCGGGCAAGGCCAGAGAATTTTTTGTAAAACCATACCCTTCACCTGTGCCGTATTCGAATTCACGGCCTGTTCCGGGATAAGCAAAGGAAGGATGCTGGTGAATCGAATAGTAGAACACTGTCGGGTCCTGTTCAAATATGTGCTGGGTTCCGTTACCATGATGAACGTCAAAATCGACGATCATCACTTTTTTAATGCCACATTCCTGCTGAACATATCTTGCCGCAATAGCAACATTATTGAAATAGCAAAAACCCATTGCCTTGTTTTTCTCTGCATGATGGCCGGGGGGTCTAACAGCGCAAAAAACATTGTCAAGATCACCCCTAATTACAAGATTAACGGCATTCAATATTCCTCCGACTGCAAGAAGGGCTGTTTCAAAAGTATATGTGCACATCTGGTTGTCCGGATAATCGAGCATTTTTTTTCCGGCAAAACAGAGCTCTTCGAAGCGGCGGATATAAGACAAATCATGTACGGTTTCTATCCATTTCATATCCGCCCGCCGTCCTTTAAGCAGAGTAAGCCTTGGAAGATGACCGGCTTCTTTTATTCCATTATAAATGCTTGTTAATCTTTCGGCTGTTTCAGGATGGTAGGAGCCGGTATCGTGGAGCATGTAAGCCTCATCGTACAAAAAGCCTGTTTTCTTCATATATTGCTATATCCTCATATGCATCTATTTGACTATATTGTCAAATATTCCAAAAGCAGCTTTTACTACGCTGTTATCATAAGGCAATTCTATTGTCGGGCGTCCATTTAGATCATATTCGTAAAGAGTTTTATCTTCCGGAATTGTTCCGGCAAGGTTGATTCCTGCTTTTTTAATCATATTTAATATATCGGAAGACGGATTTTCTTTACATCGGTTGATTATGATATGGCTTTCACCTACACCAATTTTTAAATCCCTTGAAAGTTCGTTAATCCTTAATGCTGCCTGGAGCCCTCGCCTTGATGTGTCCGAAACAATAAGGAGAATATCGACATCTTTTGTGGTAAGCCGGCTTATGTGTTCCATTCCGGCCTCATTATCAATAACAATGTAGGGATAATTGCCCGTAAGGCGTTCAAGAAAACCCGTCAGTAGCGTATTTGCAGCACAGTAGCAGCCCGACCCTTCTGGTTGTCCCATTACAACAAGATCATACCCAGGCGCTTCCACAACAGCCTGTTCAAGTTTCATTGACATGAAAACATCTTTGGTCATGCCACCCGGAACAACCCCTTTTTTCATTTCTTCTCTGGCGTTTCCAAGAGTTTCATTTACAGATAATCCAAGGACTTCGTTAAAATTGGCATTGGAATCGGCGTCTACAGCAAGGATTGGTGTTTTACCTTTGGCAGTCAAATATTTAATCAGCAGACCGGAGATGGTTGTTTTACCTGTGCCTCCTTTTCCGGCGAGGGCAATAGAAAAAGGCATATAGTTGAATTCCTTTATATAATTTTACGGTGAACTTAAAAAAGAGATCTGATAATAATTTTACGGTAATTAAGATAGATGAAACAAACAGTCAAGTAACTTTTTGACATGCGGTTAACAGAATAGTTCAACCGTTCAATATTACAGGAAAAGGCTTAAACTCCTTGCAAAAGGAAAAGCCGTATGTTAAGGAATAACAACTTGTATAAATTATAAATACTTAAGAATTATCTCAAGATTGGATAATGGAGCCGGAGGATTCAAGGGGTAAATGATTCAAGGGTCCAAGCGAAATGCCTGTTTCGGTTCAAACCGCTAAATGTTGGAGGAAATTGGCAACGTAGCGGTTTCAAAAGTTCATGATATTGACGGCAACAGACAACAAATTATCAGGGGGTATCACAGATGGATTTTGAACTTAACAAGTCACAGAAGGAAATTCAGAAAGCGGCCAGAGAATTTGCAAAAGGAGAATTTGATAAAGAGCTTGCCCTCGAACTTGACAACAAACATGAGTTCCCGAGAGATATCTGGAAAAAGGCAGCCGATCTTGGTTTTATCGGCATTCATTTTCCTGAGAAATATTCAGGACAGGGGCTTGGAATCATGGAAAACATTCTTGTTGCAGAAGAGCTTTGCAGCAAAGATTCTACTATCGGAAGTTGCGTCGTACTTTCAAGTTTTGCCTCCGAATGCATTTTACGATTCGGCAGTGAAGAACTGAAGTCCAGATATCTTCCCATGGTGGCGGAAGGGAAAGTCCTGTCGGCCGGCGCATTTACTGAGCCTGACCATGGCTCAGACATAACGTTCATGAACACATCTGCCGTAAAAGATGGAAATGAGTGGTTAATAAACGGGACAAAGACCTTTATCACAAACGGCGGAATCGCAGGATTTTTTACCGTTCTTTGCCAGACAGATCCGGAAAGCAAGCCCACCCACAAAGGAATCAGCATGATTCTAGTTGATGCGGATAGCAAAGGAGTCTCAACATCAGACGTCGGCAACAAAATGGGCATTCGCATGATGACTACATCTGAAGTTGTTTTTAAAGATGTGCGCGTTCCTGTTTCAAATCTTATCGGGAAGGAAGGAAAAGGATTCTACCAGGTTCTCGAGTTTTTTGATGAAAGCAGGATTTTAATTGCAGCCCAGGCCCTCGGTATAGCACAGGGAGCATTCGACAGGGCAATTTCATACGTTAAGCAGAGAGAGCAGTTCGGGAAGAAAATTGCCCAGTTCCAGGTCACCCAGCACAAGCTTGCTGATATGTCTACTAAAATCGAGCTCTCAAGACTTATGACATACAAGGCCGCATGGAATTATGATCAGGGAAGGATAGATCCGAAACTGACTTCAATGGCCAAGATGTATGCGGCACGAACAGCCGTAGAAGTTGCCGATGAAGCGATTCAGCTCTTAGGCGGATATGGATACATGACAGAATATGAAGTGGAACGGTTCTATCGTGACGCAAAAATTACCGAAATTTATGAGGGAACAAAAGAGATCCAGAAGAATACCATTGCGAGCGCATTGCTCGGAAAGTTCAAATAATTTAAGCCTGTACTGATTTGTCCGGCATCCAGGTTTAAAAACCCCAATATTCAGCAAAGGAGGTTGCCATGCTTGATCTTGTAAAAAAAACAATGCTTACAGGCGTCGGCTTTGCCCTTAAGACCTGGGATGAAGTTGAGAAAAAAGCAAAGATTATTGTGAAAAAGAGCAAAATGTCCGAGAAAGAAGGAGAAAAGTTCCTGGATGATGTACGTGAGAGGTATGATGAAGTACAGGGCAAGCTGGAGGCAAAAATAGGTAAAATGATTAAGGATCTCTTGAAGAAGGGTAATGTTGCTACAAGCGATGATATCAAGAGCCTGAAAAAAGAGATAAGTGAGCTGAAAAAAAGGGTCAAAGGAGAAGGTTCAGAAAAATAAAGCCGGGGCCTGAAAATAAAATATGCTCAGCATAAGAAAAATTGGCGTTATAGGGCGGACATACCGTCATCTCAACCGCTACCGGCAGATACTCGCGGTTCTTTTCAAGTACGGGTTCGGAGACCTCATAGAGCTTTTGAAGATAGAGCAGTATATTGAAATAGGTCTTCAGATGATTTCAAGAAAAAAACGCGACCGAGTTGATAAGCTGACGAGAGCGGAAAGGATCAGAATGGCTTTCGAAGAACTTGGCCCGACCTATGTCAAGTTCGGCCAGGTACTTTCCACCCGCCCTGATCTTGTTCCGGTTGACTTCACTCAGGAACTCTCAAAGCTTCAGGATGAAGTCCCTCCCTTCCCTTTTGTTGAAGCAAAAAAAATTATAGAATCGGAACTTGGTGTTTTGCCGGTCGATTTGTTTGAGTCTCTTGATGAAACTCCGATTGCTTCAGCTTCCATCGGTCAGGTGTACAGGGCAAGGCTCAAAGACGGAGAAGAAATTGCAGTAAAAGTCCAGCGTCCCGGCATCAGGAAAATAATAGAGGTCGATCTTGAGATAATGCTTCATCTGGCCATGCTCATGGAGCGCCATGTTGAAGAGATGGACCTTTACAGCCCTGTGAGGGTAGTAGAGGAATTTGCCAGAACCCTCGAGCGGGAAATCGACTATACGCTTGAAGCTTCTAACATGGAACGAATAGGGCATCAGTTCTTAAATGATAAATCCCTGTATGTCCCAAAAGTATATCGCGAAATGACCACAGCCCATGTCCTTACCATGGAGTATATAGACGGCATAAAGGTTTCAGACTTAGAGCTTATTGATGAAGCCGGCCTTGACAGGAAATTAATTACGGCACGCGGTGCCGACATCTATCTTAAACAGGTTTTTGATCACGGTTTTTTTCATGCCGACCCGCACCCCGGGAATATATTTGTTCTACCAGGTAATGTCATATGTCTGCTTGATTTTGGAATGACGGGATTTGTTGACCGCCAGACCAGAGAGGATTTTGTTGAACTGATAGAAAGTGTTATCAGCCAGAGTGAAACTAGAGCGGCCCAAATTATTTTGAAAATTACCACATGGGACGAACTGCCCGATACGCGACTCCTTGAAAGAGATGTAGCTGATTTCATGGGGGAGCATCTTTACAAACCCTTGAAAGACATCAGAATTGGAAAGCTTGTACAGCATATTCTTGACGCAACCTCACGCCATCGACTTAGAATCTCTCCCAATATATTCCTGATGATGAAGGCTTTAAGCACTGTTGAGAGTGTTGCTGTTTCGCTTGATCCGGATTTTGACATGATCGGGCATGCAGCGCCGTTTATCAGACGCATCAGACTTGCAATGTTTACGCCCCAGAGGCTTACCGGAGAAATATTGGGCATTGCGGCTGAATCATTTAACTTCATGCGTCAGTTTCCAAAGGACTTGCTTGAAATTTCAAGGCTTATGAGGAGCCAGAAACTTGGATTAAAGATTGAACATAACGGCCTTGATAATATGCTTTCAACTCATGACAGGGTCAGTAACAGGATATCCTTTTCAATAATAATCGCCGCCCTTATAATAGGATCGGCGATTATACTGGCTTCAGCAATCCCCCCCATGCTTTACGGGGTGTCGCTTCTTGGAATTATAGGGTTTGTGGCTGCAGCCATGATGGGGGTATGGCTTCTTATTGCCATGTTAAGAAAAGGCAAATTATAAACAGCATGTGCACGCACTGATTATACTACCGTATATCCCGGCCCCTCTCCGCCTTCCGGGCATGTCCACTTTATATTCCTGTACGGATCTTTTATATCGCATGTCTTGCAGTGGAGGCAGTTTGAAAAATTTACTTTGAGCCGTCGTTTCATAGTTTTTTCGTCGGTTTCTATTTCATAAACATTTCCGGGACAGAATCTTGTGCATGGAGACCGGTATTTTTCATAACATTCGTTGACACATATATTGGTGTCATAGACTATTATGTGGCAGGGCTGGTCTTCTCTGTGCATTGTCTTTGAGAGATAGACCCCGGTCAGCTTATCGATATACAATGTTCCGTCAAAGACTTTCTTTTTTGTTTCGGAATCAGCCTGGCCTGATTCTTTTATCTGCTTAAGCGTCGTGCAGTCATCTTCAGTTGATAGACCGTCTTTTATGCCCCGGCCTTTTGTGAAATACTGGGCACCGAGATGAACGAATTTGGTAATACCCTTTTTGGCAAGTGCCTGGGCAAAATTTCTCCCTTCAAGCATCTCTTCATTAAGCCAGCTTTTTTCAAAAAGAGTCTTGTACATGCTCAATGTCTCTGCGTTGAAGCTGTTTTCCTCAAAAGCGCTCATAATTGCCTCAGCGGCCAGCATACCGGATTTCATTGAAGCGTGTATTCCTTTCAATGCCGGTGTGTTCTGAATGGCTGCGCAGCCTCCCGCAAAAAGGGCGCCGTTCACAAACAGCTTGGGCATTGTATAATATCCGCCTGTTGAGACTGTGCGAGCTCCCTGCTGCAGAACTTTCCCATCTTTTATTATTCCGGCTACAAAGGGATGGCTTTTAAACCTGATGAATTCGTCATATATGTCGAAAAAGGGATCTTCATAGCAAAGCCCTGCAAGAAAACCGATAGCCACTTTGTTATCCTTCATCTCATATATGAATCCGCCGCCAGGTGTGTCAAAGTCAAGTGGATATCCGAGGGTATGGATGTCATTCCCTTTGCTTGAAGAAAAATAATTATTCTCAGGAAGCTGTATTACTTCCTTGATCCCAATTTCAAAGACCTGGGGCATTTTGTCAGAAAAGATTTCAAGCTTTTTTGCAATATCCTGCATAAGGCTTCCTCTTGCACCTTCTCCGAAGACTGTAACTTTTGCCATGAGATCTATTCCGGGCTCAAAGTTGCTTTTCGGAGCGCCGTCTTTACCAAGGCCTTTATCTCCTGTGCGAATTCCTTCAACAGACTTATTGTTGGCGGCGTACAATACTTCTTTTCCGGCAAACCCCGGAAATATGTTTACGCCCATTTCCAGGGCAATTTCACCGAGCCATTTAGTAAATTTGGAAAGGCTGATTACAAAAAAACCTTTATTATGCATATATCTGGGTATTATAGGGACACGGAAAAAAGAGTTTCTTGTGAGGTATATGAATTCATCTCCCCTTACGACCTTTTCGATGGGGCATCCTTTTTCAGAATAATCGGGGATCAGCTCTCTCAAGGCGATCGGGTTTAAAACGGCTCCGCTTAAGGCATGAGCACCTATTTCTGATCCTTTTTCAATAAGGGCAACTTCAAGGTTGATCTTTTTTTCCTTTGCAAGCTGCATAAGCCTGATAGCTCCGGCCAGGCTTGCCGGGCCTCCTCCCACAAAAAGCACGTCAAAATCAATTTTTTCTCTCACTATATTCATTTGTCTTCACCTTTATTTTTTTAATCCTATTATGTTCTATAATATAGCCACAATTTAACTATCAGACTTGTATCAAAACAATATCGATGTGGCAACATTTTTTGATAATATCAAAAAAATCCGTTTTCTGCTGCGGCGAATTGCATTTTATTCCTTGTTATTATAGTGAATCGAATAACGAGCGACAAACCACGAAGTACGAACCAGAACCCAAAGTATTAATAATATGAGCTCAAAGAAACCGACAGTCAGCGTAATCATACCTTCATATAACAGGGGATGGATATTAAAAGAGGCTTTGGATTCAGTTCTTTCCCAGGATTTTTACGATTTTGAACTGATCGTGTTAGATGACGGATCCGAGGATGATACTTCGGACATCCTGGCTTCTTACGGGAACAGAATAAATGTTATAAAACAGAAAAATAAAGGCGTTAGCTCAGCAAGGAATAAAGGGATTACTTCGTCATCCGGAAATTATATTGCTTTTCTTGATTCAGACGATCTGTGGCTTACGGGAAAATTATCAACCCAGCTTTCATTTTTTGAAAATAATCCCGGCGCACTTATATGCCAGACGGAAGAAATATGGCTTAAAAACGGAAAAAGGGTTAACCCAGGAAAAAGGCATAAAAAGATATCGGGATTCTTTTTCGAAAAATCACTTGAACTTTGCATGGTAAGCCCGTCTGCGGTTATGGTAAAAAGAAATCTGTTCGATATTGTCGGTCTTTTCGATGAAACGCTTCCTGCCTGTGAAGATTATGACATGTGGCTCAGGATAAACTGCCGGTATCCGATATATCTTATTGATACGCCTCTGATTGTAAAAAGAGGCGGGCATAAAGACCAGCTATCCGGAATGCATTCCCTTGATAAATACAGAATTCAGTCAATTATAAAGCTAATTGAAAAAAGCCTCTTATCTGAAGATCAGCAAAAACTCGCGAAAAAAGTTTTGAAAGAAAAATGCCGTGTTTATTCAGATGGCTGCCGAAAAAGAGGACGAATAGAGGAAGCCTTGCACTATATTAAAACTGCTGAAAGCTATTAATATGTTTAATTTTCTAGGCTTATTCAGCAATTGAAATAAAAAAGGCATTCGTGCCAGTTGCATGAATGCCTTTAATTGCTAATTTATATTCGTTTAATTAGACTTTTGTTACATTAGCTGCGCCGGGGCCTTTGGGGCCATCAACTACATCGAATGTTACGCGGTCACCTTCAGAAAGCGATTTAAATCCGGTTGAATTAATAGCTGAATGATGAACGAACACATCCTTGCCATTTTCCTGCTCAATGAAGCCAAAACCTTTGCTGTCATTAAACCATTTTACAGTTCCATTTGCCATAGTGTTTTCCTCCTTTCATAAGATACCATCAAGGTCTCTGACTTCAGGTCGTCACTTTGACAACATGGAACAATCCTTCTGCTCGAAACCGACTTGCAATACTTTGCAAGTCTTTACTGATTTGTCACATACTACACGGCACCGTTATGAATGTCAACATAAATTATTAAAATATTTTGAGATATTATGGTATACTCTGAAATTGTCTCCCGATTTATGATTACCTTCAATTAAATCATAGGAATATAACCAGGATTGGCAGATTTTTTTTGAACCTCACCCCACATGTTAAATCTGCTGGACAACCCAATAGCACAATGCTAATTTCAATCAATTCAAAGAGATTTATATATTTTATAAACCCGATAATCGCCAATCAATATTTGACAGTAGATAATGTCATGGATGGAAAAATCAGATCCGTTTTAAAACCCGGAATGAGAGTTTCTATAGTGCTGAAGAAAGATCAGCGTACAGGAATATTGACGGAAGGAATTGTAAAGGAGATTTTAACTAATTCCCCTGAGCATCCTCATGGAATCAAGGTGCGCCTTGAAAACGGGGAAGTCGGAAGAGTAAAGTATATTCTGTGAAAGAAATATTCTTCTAAAGGATTTGTGGAGAGGATGAAACCATTTAGTATGGACATGACGATATTTTCCATGATACCAATGTGACGGCTATATTTCGTTTTATGCGGTAAAAAAAATTGGGTGCCCGTCTGTTAATTGATGTACTTACAGTTTTGGTTAAAACAAAAATTCCGGAGGAAAAAATGAACAAAAAATTGTTTTTGTCTCTAATTTTAATGTTATCGCTTATATATGCATCTTTTGCAGCAGCAGCTCCTGATATGAAGGAGGGCCAATGGGAGATAACCATGTCTTCAAAAATGGAGATGCCTGGTATGTCTATGGCTATGCCTCCGGTAAAATACACACAGTGTCTTACCAAAAGTGATTTTGTACCCAATAAAAAAGAACCGGGCCAGGAATGTGAGAAGATGTCAGTTAATGTCAGCGGGAATACAGTCTCCTGGTCAATAAAATGCAAGAGTAAAGAAGGCACAATGCAGGGCACGGGCAAAATAACTTATAAAGGAACCACATACGAAGGCGTTATGAGCATGACCTTTCCTAATCAGGGCGGGGGTGAAGGCAAAATGACCAGCAACATGAATGGAAAGTGGATAGGTAATTGCAAGTAGGTATAGAAATTAGGTATATATGCAGTACTTTTTGCTGTTGATATTATAAGGAAAATATACTGGGAAGCGCCGCCGATAAAAGCGGGGCTTCCCAGTACGGCAATGAAAACATCTGCTTTCAAGCTTCCTTACTTGTTTCCTTTTTGTAGGCTTCCTTACCAGCTTCGACAGCGGCTGAAAGAACAGATTTCTTTTCTTCAAGCAAACTTTTTACTTTATCAGCGGATTCAACAGCCTTTTCCTTAACATGTTCAGCATATTCTTTTATTTTTTCCCTTGTTTCACGTCCGGACTGAGGTGCAAGCAAAATTGCGATCCCTGCACCGACTATGCCTCCCAAAAGAAATGAAGCGACTAAAGAACCTGTATTGTAATCTTTTTCTTCCATATTATAACCCTCCTTCTTTTTCTCTTTTAAGCAACACACCTGTTGCGGCTTTAATTCCTGCCTTTAGCGCTGATATTCTGACAAAAAGCTGGTTTTGTATTCCATCTGTTAAAAGCCCGAGAGTCTTGATTTTAAATGCCAGTTCAGAAATTGTCCCTGAGATGTTTTTAACACTGGAGGTGACAGAACCTAAATCATCGCTGACGGTTCTAAAGCTTTTTAATGTTTCTTCGGCTTCTTTGAGTACCGGATTAATCTTCGACTCTATTGCGGTAAGAAATGCGGCTATGGCATCTGAGGCTCTTTTTATTTGAATAAAGGAGTATATCAGAAAGAAAACCGTAGCAAGAAAGGTTATGACTACCAGAATAAAAGATGCGATCAGTATTCCCTGGTTTTCCATAAACTGTTCCTCCCTCCACAATGAATAGACAATCTGATTTAAATATACTGGAGTTTTATTCCAGTTGCAAGTTGAAATTAAAAACAACACTTTAAACAATATCATGTGTTTTTCAGATTTTTATGATAATAAATTCTAACCGCATTAGCGAACGCATTCCCCGTAGCTTGCTGCGGAGAGCTTCAATTATTTTTAAAAGAGGAAAATCCACCCGGGGCGGAAGGATATGGGAGGAGAGCCAAAAACAAATCATGTCTCCTGCTTTATATAAAAAAATCGGGATTGCTTCGGCTATTATGATGGCATCGGTCTTTTTCAGCCGAGTAATAGGCCTTTTAAGGGAAATGGCAATCGCATATGCCGGGGGTGCAGGCGGAGACGTTGACGCTTACCAGATCGCGTTTGTTATCCCTGAAATACTGAACCATATTGCTGCAAGCGGTTTTCTCTCAATTACATTTATTCCTATCTTTTCGAATTATATAGCAAATAACAAAGAAGATGAAGGGTGGCGAGTTTTTTCATTAATTATGACATGTTTTGGAGGAGGGCTCCTTTTTTTTATTCTGATGGCAATGATTCTTGCGCCTCAACTAGTCTCCTTAATTGCTCCTGGATTGAGTGATCCGCAAATTTTTTCTAAATCTGTCCGGATGACAAGGATAATTATTCCGGCCCAGTTTTTCTTTTTTTTAGGCGGACTGTTAATGGCTGTCCAGTTTTCAAAAGAGAGATTTACAATACCTGCTCTGGCGCCGTTGTTATATAATATAGGGATTATTTCAGGAGGCATGCTGCTTGGTTCACGCTTTGGCATGGAGGGTTTTTCATGGGGTGTTCTGGGAGGAGCCTTTACTGGCAGTTTTCTTCTCCAGTACTGGGGTGCAAAAAAGGCGGGAATGAAATTTCAAATCAGCTTTAATTTCATGCACCCTGATTTAAGAAAATATATTTATTTGACATTGCCGCTCATGTTCGGTCTTACAATGACTTTTTCAACCGAGTTTTTTTTGAAATTCTTTGGAAGCTTTTTGCCTCATGGAAGTATTGCGGCTCTTAATTACGGACTCAGGATAATGTTTATTATGGTCGGTTTATTCGGCCAGGCTGTCGGAATGGCCACATATCCCTTTATGGCCCGCCTTGTGGCTGAAAATAAAATTGAAGAAATGAACAAGCTTCTTAATGATACTTTAAGAGCTCTTTCTCTTGTAGTTCCGTTTTCTGTTCTTGCCATGGTGCTGAGGCATGAAATAGTTTTAATTATATTCCAGAGGGGAAGATTTGATGCCGCTGCCACAGAATTTACTTCGGGACTGCTCGTTTTTCTTCTTGCAGGCACATTTGCCTTTGCAGCACAAACGGTTGTAGTAAGAGGATTTTATGCCATGCAGAACACTCTTTTCCCGGCGGTTTTTGGTACTCTTGGGGTTATATTCAGCATCCCTCTATATTACTATTGCATGAATTTGATGGGTGCGGGCGGGATTGCCCTTGCGATTTCACTTTCCGCTTTTTTACAGGTGTCTTTACTCTATGCTCTCTGGAACAAAAAAAGCCGTAACATCAAAAGTCGTGCCGTATATCTTTTTTTTACAAAGATAACTTTATTGAGTGCGGTAATGGGTATTCTGTTTGAGTGGATTAAAAGAAGATTTTTGAATGGTTTTGATACGGCCACTTTTTCAGGAAGTCTTTTAATATCTCTACTCCTTTCAGTCCTGTTTATTGTAATGTTTGTTTCCTCCGGCTATCTTCTGAAGATCAAGGAATTATCGGAAATAACGGAAAGGATTGCGGGGAAGATTAAAAAGATTATCAGTCGATAGAAATTTTTTCTTCCGCAGTTTTGCTTTCACCTTTATTAACAGGCTGCATTATCCTGATAGGAAGCATTATAGTTCTTTGCAGCATTTTCAATAATCCGGAACCAACAGCAGCAGGAGAAAGAGGCGTAACCTCAGGGTCGTCGATCTTGCCGGTAACTTTGAATGGTATCGATAATATATTGCCGTCCAATATTTGAGTTACAACCGGAATATATTTAATAATAAGATCGATTGTTTTAAACGGGGAGATCAAAACGACAAGGTCGACGCTCTCTTTATTAAGATCTATGTTCCCGGTACAGACTACCGCCATAGAAGCGCCGTCGATAACAAATCCGGTAATGACAAAATTACCATTTACCAATTTTCCGGATGCAGTTATTGTGTTATAGGCAAAGCCTTCTCCGACAAGATCGGGGATTTTACCCCTGAAAATTTCGGTCAGATTCAAAAGTGCAAATATTTTTGACAAAAACCCTAGTTGATATATTCTTCCATCGTTTGCTTTTAAATCGAGTGTTCCGTTGAGCAGCCCTATAATTTCATCTCCTTTTCCCTTCGTAAATATTTCGCCGTCCAAACTGAAAGAGCCGGTTGCCACCTGTCGTTTGTTGAAAAAGCAGTTAATGGAAGAATCGAGTTTCCCATCACGGGCAAAGGGGAATATTCTGAATTGAAATTTATTCGGAGATTTTTCAATGATTCCGGTAAGTGAAACCCCGCAAAGATCCGCATCAACCAACGCAATGGAAATATTTCCTGCACCGAGAGTCATATCGGCATGAACAGGGCTCAATGTAAGATCACCATATTTTAAATATTTTACTTTTGCCTTTATTATTCCTGAAAGAAAAGAATCGGTGGAGCTCTTTTTAGTCTCGCCTGTTTGAAATAATTTGTTATCTGCAAAATCTTTTATTCTTGACCATTCCAGAAAATCGGCTGTAGCATTTATATTAAGCTGTAATTTTTCCTTTGACAAAACAGCGTCTCCATTAAAGGCTATATTACTCCTGCCGGATGCTATTTTGCATTCTTCTATTACAAACGTATTTTCTTTGAGTGTTTTCAGAGGTTTTTTTCCGGAAGTTTTAAATATCAGCCTTGTTATTGTGACAGGCTCCCTGTAAAGGTCATCATAATCTATGATCAGATTTTCAACTTTACCGGAAGTGTTGACACTCCATGACTGAGGCGCAAAAAGGGGACCTGATATTTCAAATTTATTCAGGGTTACAGCACCCTCGGGGAATGAAATGTTTTTCAAGGCTGTTCTGGCGTTTTGAAAAGACAAAATAAAAGGATTTATATCTTTTGCGTGGATTTTCGATTTTTCAGATAATATTTTAAAGGAATTATCTTTGTCGTACCTGAATCCGGCCGACAGGTTTGAGATTGAAGATTTTCCCCAGGCAGCATTCTTGATTTTAAAATGAATAAGGGAATCATCCAGGAAAAATTTTTCTCCGCTTATTGCAAGTGGAATCGGAAACCTCTCATATATCCCATCCAATGTAAATTCGGAAACGTTCACCTTCACTTGCGTTGATCCGGCGCTTTGATTTATAATCAAAATCCCGTTTGCCTGTCCCCTGCATTCTTTGATCAGGGAGAGTTCGTATAAAAAAGACTCATTCTCCACAACCTGTTTTAGAACCGGAGGCAGCTGGGAAAGATCAGCATGAATTGTTGTATCGAGATAAAAGAGGTCGCTTTTTTCCGAAAAACCAAGTTTTAATATTCCATTTTTTGCTGTGGAATTTCCCAGACGCCCTTCAAGATTATTTCCTTCAAGAACGCCCCCTGAAACAATCACATCCCCTTTTACACTTTCAAGTTCAAGGAGAGGCTCCGGAACATTAATTTTCCCATCAAGAATGTCTCCCCGGATTGATATATTTTCGATATTTCCAAGTTCTGAAACAGACGGCGCTTTAGATTTAATAGTAATGGAAGGGACTTTTCCATCCTTTATGATATCGAATATTTCTCTGGCTGTACCGGAATTTCCTGCAAGTAAAAGAGCCGCTTCTCTAGTTGCATTTATGTCAATATTTCTCCCTTCAAGATCAAATTCTGCCGGGGAAATTGATTTGTTTATGCTCAATTTTCCTGAAAGACTTAATTCCGGATTATCAAGGTCAAGTTTATTTATTGTTATTTTAGTCCCGTTTTTGTCTGCAAGGAAATTACCTGAGAAGTATCTTCCATTGACAACGAACTTATCTGTTTCTCTTTGAAATGAAATTAACGGGATTGCTCCTTCGAAGGTTGAATAAAAATTAAGAAATCCTTTCTTATCGAAACGAGCCTTTAAATTTATTTGTGAATCGTTAATCTTTAAGTCTGAGTTCGGGGAAAAATAATCAAAAACAATTTTCGGGTTTAAATTCAATAAATCAATACGGCCTTCACCTGTTGAGGTATGCGGAAAAATTCTTCCGTTAACAGATATTCTTTCACAAAAGTTGGATCTGCCTGTTAATGCTATCGTAATCAAGCCGGGCTTTAGCTTAATATTCGATGTAATATTATCAAACTCAAAATAAAGGCGGTTTCCTTTATAAAAGCCCGCTTTTCCATTCCCAATCTGAAGCGCGAGATTTGAATCTTTGACTGCACCGTTTGAAAAAAATATTTTTAATATTTTCTCAATTTCTTCGAAAGTAACTTCTTCATACAATTTGGTATTTTCTTCCGGTCTTTCACGAATGAATGCTCTTACGATTGGAGTATCAAGATAAAGCTTGTTTATATTTACCTTGCCTTTAAACAAGGGCAGGATTTCAGGATATGCTTTTAAGGTGCCTATGGTTACTATATATTTACCGGGAATTGACAGTGTTGCATGGCGCATTTCGACGTTAAGAATTGGAAAAAACTGAATATCTACAGACTGGATCTTAATCGGATGGCCGGTTTTAAGGGAAATCTGCTCGACAATTTTGGTTTTCAGATATTCAGAGCCAATAAAGCTTGGCAGTAGAAGCGATATAATCAAAGCAAGAATAATAAAGATTCCTGCCCAGAAGGATGCCCAGAATAAGGTTTTTTTTATGAATTTCATGTAATATTAATAGCATCAAATGCCATCCGGTCAAGATAAAACCGCCGGCCCATTTTTATAAATTACGGACAGCTTGCCCATCCTATTCATTTATGTTAGGAGTCCAGAACAATTTGAAACGACCCGTCGCGGCGGACTTCCGTGGGAATGACATAAGAAGGTAATTAAGACTTTTTACGAGTCAATCAATCTATTACCAAGTTTGAGAAAGCGATAACGACTGGAGAAACATGGGTTCCGGATTTAATGAAATAATTGTAGTTGCTTTAATTGCATTTGCAATATTTTTTCTGCCCAGGCTTAAGGGGAAAAGACAGGAAATAAGATTTGTTAAATCAACCCAAAAAAACTTTGTTGTTTCGGGCCGCATGCGCCTAGCAATATTCGTTTCCATTTTATGGGCTGGAGGAGCAGCATTATTTTTTCAGCCGTGGAATGAAAATCTGTTTCTTTTCATATATATCGGAATAGGGCCGGTTTTTCTCGGATGGGGATTAATCTGGGTTCTTGCGGGCTACAGGAAATACAGGAAATAATAGAACCCTCGCATATAGAGAGAGTTTTGAACCGAAGCAGCGGGCGCAATTCCCCCTGCTTGCGACAGGGAGCTTCAAAAATTTACATTAGCCATACTCCCCGCCTTGCCTTTAATTAAAAGTTATTAAAAGGTTTCCGTTAATAAAAAAGAACTATCAGGAACCTTTCATGTCTTTTAATTCTGACAGCCTTCTTTCAGCTGCCTTGCGGACACCCTCATCAATATCTATTTCCGCCATTTTTTTCAGAACGGCTGTATCGGTAAGCATCGCCGCCCCTTCTTTACGAAGTTCAGGGTTTTTATGCATGTGTCTTGGAACAAACAAATCTGATAATCTGAAGCCCATATATTACCCCCTTTCAAATTTGTCTGAGATCCGGTTATTCGGAAATCCCAATATCAATATTTGTTTTACTGCTTCGAATCAATTCAAATAATGTTCATTCACAATTTGAAGATAAGTATATTAAAAACGGTATCTTATAATCATGTAAGTTAAAGCATACTTGCGAAAAAATATGTCAATACAACTGATATGTCAAGATTTATTTTACGAGATGCAAAAATTCTCTCCAAATATCTAAGGGTTATAACCTGAATTTTTGCTATGGAAAGAAGGGGGTAAAATGAAAACACTGGTGCTTAACGGAGAAAACTTTATTCCTTTTCTCCATTCGGCATTTCAAGCTGTTTCATCCTGTTTTCAAAATAGGTATTTTTTTCATTCAGCTCTTTCGAAAGCGCTTCAAGTTCATCAAAAAGGTTATCTATAGATGTCTGGGAGGCGTAGATAGCCTGTGAAAGTTCTACTATTTTTTTGCCGGTTCCTCCCTCGGATGCCTTCTGCATGGCTTCGGTGTATTCGGTAAGCTCTTTTTCGAGAGCTTCGATCCGGTTTTCCGTTTTTGCTATTTTCTGCTCGAGAGGTCTTAATGTTTTCGACTTTTCGGTGATTATTTCGGATCGAAGGCGCCTGATTTCTTTCTTTGTTATTTTTGAACCAGCGTCAAGGATACCGTCGAGGGCTGAAATATTTTTTATAAGACCTTTTTCGTCTTCCCATCCTTCCTTCTCAAGAAACCGCTGATAGGTTCCTTCGAAGACATGCACCTTTTCGTCCTGGAATACAATCAGTCGTTCGGCAAGAGCATGCAGAAACATCTCATTATGGGTTACCATGATTACTGCTCCTTCAAAACTGTCAAGAGCGGCAAGCAGTGCATCGCATGAGTCCATGTCAAGATGGTTTGTCGGCTCGTCAAGTATAAGCAGATTGACGGGCGTTGCGAGGAGTTTGCCCAAAAGAACCCTGCTCTTTTCGCCGCCGGATAAAACACTGATTTTCTTTAAGGCTGAATCTCCTTCAAACATCATTACCCCGCATATATTTCTTGCGGTCTGCCTTTCTATATCATGATGTGAATATAGGATTTCTTCTTCTATGGTCCGGCTGTCTATGAGATGGTTCACGTTTGTCTGCTCAAATAAACCTTTGATCGAAGCCGGATTATAATCTACCTGTCCGGTCTGGGGTGAGAGGGCGCCCGCAAGAATTTTCAGAAGGGTTGTTTTGCCTTTGCCGTTTTTCCCTATGACGCAGACCCTGTCACGGGCTCCGATTGTGATATTTAAATCCCTGATAAGGGGTTTATTCTGATCATATGAGAAAGAAATATTGTTTGCTCCAAGAATACGCTTTCCCCGGTAGGGAGCGCTCCTGAAGGAAAAATCAAGAGTTTTGATCCTTTCCAGTTTATCCCTTTTCTCCATTTTGCTCAGGGTCTTTACCCTCGATTGTACCATGTTGGCGAGTCTTGCTTTTGCCCTGAACCTGCTTATAAATAGCTCGATCTCTTTTCGGCGCTTATCATCATTGACCCTTGTTTTTTCATATATCTCCTCATCCTGCGCTGTCTGTGTGTAATATTTTTCAGTGTTGCCCGCTATTTTGCGGATTTTTTTCCTGTGTATTCCGAGGGTATGGGTTACTATCTTATCCATGAATCCCCTGTCATGAGTTATCAGCATAAGTTCGCGGGGCCAGTTGACCAGAAAGCGCTCAACCCATCGTATTGAAGTGATGTCAAGATAGTTGGTCGGCTCGTCGAGGAGCAGAAGGTCAGGCTCGGATACAATGACTTTGGCAAGATTCAGACGAACCTGGAATCCTCCTGAAAGAGCGAGCGGGCTGATGCTCAAATCTTTTTGTGAAAAGCCAAGGCCGGAAAGAATTTTTTCGACCTTCCAGAAATGATCTTTCTCGTTTTCGGTAAGCCCCTTCATGCCCTCCTTGAGCACCGTGTCTTCCGTGAATTCCAAATGCTGTTCAACGCAGCCGACACGGTAAAGTCTGGGTATAATTATGGCGCCGGAGTCAGGAATATCCTCTTTTTTTATCAGCCGGAAGAGGGTCGTTTTTCCGTGGCCGTTCCGCCCGACAAGGCCGACCCTTTCTTTAGGGTTTATCTTGAAGCCGGCCCCTTCGAAGAGAACGTAACTGCCATAACTTTTTGTAATATTTTCTACACTTATCATGATCGGGTACCTATAAAAATTATGGCAACTTAAAGCTTCTTTGAAACCAAAAAGCAACAGGAAAATGCCGGAACGAGGCATGAGGCGAAAGTGAAAAATTAGCGGTAAAAAGCCTGAAGCCTTAAGGCCGAGGGCTAAATGCTGAAGTTAATGAGAATCTTCAGTCTATACACCTTCAGCCTGTTATACTAACCGAAATTAACTTCCGAAGGACTCCTCAGGCATTTCAATCGGAGCTCCGTTGATGTTTAATATGGCATCCATGTTTCCCATTGTTTTCGGAAGAACACTGCAGATAAAATATTCGGCAGTCCGGTACTGGCCTTCATAATATGCCACATTTTTATTTTTTGATGCCATTTCTCTGATTGCAGCACTGTCAATATTTCCTGCTATCTGTTCGAGTTTCGGTATGGCAATCGAAGCCCGCCACAGGTGCATCCATGCCATAATGACATCGCCCATAACATCCAAAAGGGGGCTTGCAAAAGCAAAGGCAGTTAGAACCTTTTCAGACATTGCTATTTTTCCGATGTGAAGCGCTATCTTGCCAAGTTTGTTTACTGCGGCTTCGACTTTTTCGGCGGAGTCTTTAAGTTTTGGATGCTTCTTTGCTTCAGTTATTGTTTTATTCATTTCACCGAGAATCTCAATGAAAGGCTTTCCGTTTTTCATGCCCAGCTTGCGGCCGAGCAAATCCATGGCCTGGATGCCGTTTGTCCCTTCATAGAGGCTGGTTATCTTGCAGTCTCTTAAAAGCTGTTCAACGGGAAAGTCCGCAATGTATCCGTATCCACCGTAAACCTGAACGGCCTGCGTGCATACCTCGAAAGCCTTGTCCGAGCAGTATGACTTGATAATGGGAGTCAGGATTTCAACGTAACCCCAGTATTTTTCTCTTTCTTCTTTGCTTTTCGATGTGTTCAGGATGTCGAAACAATTGCCTATGTAATAAACAAAACTTCTCATCCCTTCGACATGGGCTTTCATCCAGATCAGCATGCGGCGTACATCGGGATGTTCTATTATGGGAACCCTCGGAGCGCTCTGATCGAACATCTTTAAAAGAGGTCTTCCCTGCACGCGTTTTCGCGCGTAGTTGAGAGCATGCAAGTAGGCGGCACTTGCCATGGAAAAAGCCTGAATTCCGACGCCGAGTCGGGCTTCATTCATCATGTGAAACATCACCTTCATTCCCTTGTTCTCTTCCCCAAGAAGCGTGCCGAGGCATTTGCCCTTGCTTCCCAGTGAAAGGCTGCATGTCGAGCTCCCGTGAATACCCATTTTCTCTTCAATGCCTGTGCAGATAACATCGTTTGGTTCACCCAGACTTCCGTCTTCATTGACCCATATTTTTGGGACTATAAACAGGGATATCCCCTTTGTGCCTTCGGGAGCTCCTTCTATGCGCGCCAGAACAGGATGTATTATATTTTCTGTAAGATCCTGTTCACCTCCTGTTATAAATATCTTATTTCCTGTAATGGAATATGTGCCGTCAGGATTCTTTTTCGCGGAAGTTGTCAGGTTGCCCACATCGGAGCCTGCTTCAGGTTCTGTCAGGAGCATAGAGCCGCCCCATTGCCCTGAGTACATTTTGCCGAGGAACAGCTCTTTCTGTTTTGGCGTTCCGAAAATTTCAACAAGTTTTCCCGCGCCGTGGCAAAGGCCCGGATACGTAGAAAAGGAACAGTTTGCTCCGTTAAAATATTCGGCTGCAGATATGGCAACCGTGATCGGAAGCCCCTGTCCGCCTACAGCAGGATCATCAAGCATCGCGATCCATTCGCCTTTCCGGTAAAGGTCAAATAACCGGTGAAAAGAAGATGGCACCATTACTTTACCGTTTTCAAACCGGCAACCTTCCCTGTCTCCTGGAGTATTTGCGGGAAGAAGCTCTTTTATCGCGAGATTGCGCGCCTCAGAAATAATGAGGTCGATAGATTTTTTGTTGAATTCACTATACTTTTCACATTTAATCAGTCCCTCGATTCCCAGTTGTTCATATAGGACAAAATCGATATCCCTTCTGTCTGCTATTTCCTGTGCCATAATGTTTCCCCTTATTTTAATTTTGACGGACTTGTAAAAAGTTCGGATTTTTTTCTTTTACGTCATTTCCGAGAAAGCGGGAATCCAGGAAGTTGAGAAGGTTCTGGACTCCCTTTTTCACGGGAGTGACGGGATATCAGACTTTTTTTCGAATGCATTATATTATGAATTTGGAGATGATCTCCTTCATTATTTCGGTTGTTCCGCCTCCTATTGACAATACCCTGTTATCACGGAAGAGTCTTTCAATGAGGTACCCGCGCATGAACCCGTATCCGCCGAATATCTGTACGGCCTCATATGTAACCTTGTCGCTGACGCTGGTGGCAAAATTCTTGGCCATTGAAATTTCTTTTATCTGGTTTGCACCGGAATCGATCTTGGCGGCTGTGCGATAAGTAAATTCCCGGCTAACTTCGACAAGAGTAGCCATTTCGACAAGCTTGTGACGGATTACCTGAAAACCCTTTATGGGACGTCCAAAAGCCTCTCTCTTTTTAGCATATTTCAGGGATTCTTCAAGAGCCATCTGTGCCGTCATGTTGGCCATTATGGAAAGCTGGAGCCTTTCGGTCTGAAAATTTTCCATAATGCCGTAAAAACCCTCGTTTTCCTTACCGATAAGGTTCTCAGCTGGAACACGACAGTCGTCAAAAAATATCTGGGCTGTGTCGGAAGCCCACCAACCGGTTTTTTTCAGCTTGTTTGAAACTGAATACCCAGGAGTATCTGATTCAATAATCAGGAGGCTTATTCCGTGTGCCCCGTTTTCTCCGGTTCTGACAGCGCATGTTATCTGGTCGGCCCTGCATCCGCTTGTAATAAATGTCTTGCTCCCGTTAACAATATAATTATTGCCGTCCTTTACCGCAGTTGTTTTTAAGTTTGCAACATCGGAACCTCCTTCGGGTTCAGTGATGGCAAGGGCGGCGATCTTTTCACCTGCCAGAATCGGCTTTACGAACTTCTCCTTCTGTTCTTTGGTCCCGGATCTCACTATGGGAGGTATGGCTATATTAAGGGAGCCGAGCCCGGCAACAAGTCCTCCCGAGCCGGAACGCATAAGCTCTTCCCAGACGGCTATCTGGAAAAATATATCCCCTGGAGTTCCTCCCAGTTCTTCAGGATATCCTGTTCCGAGTATTCCGACTTCCGCGGCTTTTTTGTAAAGTGCGCGTGGAAATTCGCATTCTTCTTCCCATTCCTCGATAAAAGGGATGATTTCCTTGCCGACGAATTCCTTTACAGAACGGCGGACCATTTCATGAGCTTTCCCGAAATATTCCTGGCAGGAAGCCTTTGCAGCAAATTCTAGTGCCATAGCTTACCTCACATTTACTGCGGCATCGGAGCAGGAGGCATAACAAGAGCAGATCCTTCCGCCACGATTTCGCCTTTCTGGTTTGTCCATGTCAGCGCCATCCTGACCCAGCGCTTCTTTTCAATCTTTTCGGAAACTTCTCCTGTTGCGGTTATGGTGTCGCCAAAATATGTCGGAGCTTTAAAACGGCAGGTTATCTCAAGTGCAACCGTTCCAAGGCCGGGGAGTTTCATTCCAAGCACCGGAGCGATAAGGCTCTGGGGAAGGGCGCCGTGGGCGATTCTTGTGCCGAAAGGAGTTGCTTTTGCAAATTCCTCGTTTAAATGCATGGGGTTGAAATCTCCTGAAATTCCTGCAAAAAGATAAACATCTGTTTCAGAAATTGTTTTTGTAAAAGAGGCGGACATGCCGACTTCAAGCTCGTCATACGTTAAGCCCAGTTCGAACTTCGGTTTTTCATCCGGTCTGAAATGATCAATATCCATTATTGTGGAAGTGCTCTTCTTCGCAAATACGGCTTTAACTTTCAGGCCTGTGCGCATTTTGCTCAAGGGGATGCCTTTGACTATATGTGGTATCGGCGTATCAGATCCGGTTATTTTTATAAGGGCCAGAATATACGGCGGTTTTACTGGCTGATGGGGTTCTTCATATCTTATGATTGTAAAGCCGGTTACCACTCCGGTATTTTTCAGCTCAACCCAGTTTTCGGATATGTTCGAAAAGCAGTGTTCGCAAACAGTTCTGGGCGGAACGAAAATCTTGTTGCACCTGTCGCATTTTAACCCCTTAATTTTCTTATCCCTTAAAGAGATAAGAAAGCTGCTTCCGGTCCGGCCTGCAAAATACTGGTAAGGCAGGGCCAGTTTTCCTTCAACAATAAAGCAGTCATCGTTTACTGAATGCATTTGATATCTCCTCTTGACGACTTCGTAAAAAATCCATCTGCTATGTTGCACTTCATCTTTCGTCATTGCAGCGTACCAGTATGTACGCTTCATTCCTCAAGATTTGCGCGCCTTGCATCTGGAGCTTTTTACTTTGTCGTCATGTTTAGTCGATTATTTCAAAATATTTTATGTCTGTTATAGCACCGATTCGCTTTTCATTCCATACAGGACGAACTCTTGCGCCTTTCCTTGCTCTTTCTATGTCAGAAGGTTTCAGCTCATGCCAGAGGGTTTCATGCCCCTTGCATCCGTCAAGAAGAAAATGAGCCGAGCAGTATGGGGTTTCCCTGCTTTCTCCTGTAAGCGGGTCCGGGCTGGCATAGTAAGCGATGTCGCATATTGTTATAACGCCTTCCGGGCCGACTTCGACCCAGTCTGTTGCCCTGACTCTGCATACCGCGCAAACCTCCCTTGGCGGAAGCTGAAGCCTTCCGCATTTCGGGCATTTGTTTGCCATTATTTTTTTCCTGCTGAATGCTTTTAAAAATTTCCCCATAACAGGGCCTGTCGCAAATCTCTGCGGTATCGAAAGAATCTGCTTGATGCGGATAAGCTCATCCTGTTTTTCCTCTTCGGCTCCGGCAGGACCGGGAGGCATGTATTTCTTAAAGAACTGAGTTGCTTTCATCAGAAGCCCCATGTCTCCTTCTACTTTGAGTCTGCCTGAAGAAAAAGCGGATATTCCGTCGAGAGTTCCGAGCGTGATTGCAACCCAGTCTTTGGCGGAAATAGTAGTGGTAACGTTGGGAGTGTGCAGGCCTGTCAGGACTTTCACAATGCCGTCTTTTAAAGATACGGTCCATTCACCGCCGCCTGTTCCCGTAATCACATACCCGTAGTTGGCAGTGATCCCTTTGACTCCGTCGGGATTTACCCTTGCTTCCATCGTGCCAAAAATATCTTCAACTGTTGCTTCCGGCGCCTTGCTTTTCTTCGGCCTTGGTGTGAGTCCCCAGGTGCGCAGATCTTTTTTCAATACTTTTCCGATAGGGCTTCTTGGAAAATCTCCGTCAATAATTTCAACATATTTCGGGACCTTGAAGTTCGCCAGTTTTTCTTTGCAGAAATTTATAACTTCTTCTTCAGTAAGCGAATCATCAAGAGGCACAATAAATACTTTCACCTCTTCACCCATAGTCTTGTCGGGCACACCGACTGTCGCAGCTTCCTGGATCTTTGGGTGGGTTGCAAGAAGATTGTCAATCTCTTTTGGGTATATGTTTTCGCCGCCTCTTATGATCATATCCTTTATTCTGTCGACAATAAATATATATCCGTCGTCATCCTTGTAGCCGACATCTCCGGTATGCAGGAATCCATTGACAATTGTTTTTGCCGTTTCTTCGGGTCGATTGTAATATCCTTTCATAACAGCATCCCCGCCGATAATAATTTCACCTGCTGCACCGGGAGGAAGCTCATCGCCCTTCTCATTTACTATTTTTATGGTCTGTCCGGGAAGCGGAAGACCGATTGATCCGATTTTGCGAACCCCGTCCCTCGGATTTATCGTACTCACGCATGTTACCTCGGTAAGACCGTATCCTTCAACAATAGGGATATTAAAAACTTCCTGAAAATTTGTGAATGTTTCGTGAGTTAAAGGGGCGGCACCGCATACCCCGAACTGTAAAGAGCTTAAATCAAATTTCTGACGTGTCGGATCAGTTAGCAGTATCTGATATACTGCAGGCACAGCAGACCAGAAATTGACCTTGTACTTATCGACAACTTCCCAGAATTCGCTTGCGCTAAAGCCTTTACGAAGAACTATCTGGTGTCCCATTCCCATGGAAAAGGTGCATGTCAGCATCGCATTGACGTGGAACAGGGGCAGGAAGCACAAAAGCACCATTTTTTCGTCTAGTTTCAGAGCTTTTGTTACACCGTCAACATCAGCCAGAACATTCCGGTGGGATAAGAGAACTCCTTTCGGATTGCCGGTTGTGCCGGAAGTATAGAAAATATATGCGATATCATCTATTTTCGCATCGCTCTCGATAGGAGAGGAATCCATTTCATCCATCATGGAGTCAAAAGAAATATGGCCTTGCTGGGGAGCTTTGCCGACTTCGATAACAACTTCAAGGGAAGGGCATTTATCTCTGATTTCCTTTAATATTGGAAGATACTGATCTTCAATTATAAGCCCTCTTCCCTTTGAATCATTCAAAAGATATTCAACTTCAGGAGCCTTCCACCAGCCGTTTACAGGCCCTGCTATGGCCCCTATTCTTTGAATTGCAAAATACGAAATAAGTGTTTCAGGGCTGTTCTGAACAAGGACATGGATAAAATCCCCCTTGCGGAAACCGAGCTTCTTTAATGCGTTTGCAAGAATAAATACGCGTTTACGGAATTCATCATATGTTATAACGCGGTCGTAAAAATTGAGGTAGGTGGAATCCTTGTATTTGTCCGCTGCATTGTCAAGAAAGATTCCGAGATTCATGATAGCCTCCTGTGTTGTAAATTCATCTCATTAATAGGCGCCCTTTTGATGTCCTTTTAGAAAATTGGATCTTTTTATTCCAAAAGGGTCCAAGGGGGCCGGAATTCAAGGGTTCAAGGGAAAAAATGGGTGCTGTTTTAACTTGACCCCTTGACCCCTCGAATCCTTGGCTTCTGATTTTGTTACCACGGAACTTTTTTTGTTAACAGAAAGAGAACCGTCCACATTGTTCCTCCGAAACCAGAAGCCATGGCCTGGTTAACGGGTTTATTAACCTGATGGTCGCCTGCCTCACCCATTATCTGGAGTGCTGCTTCTGCAATCCGGATCATGGCAGTTGCACCGATCGGATTCGATGCTATAACACCGCCTGAAGGGTTGACCGGAAAAGAACCATCCATTGAAATCTCATCGTTTTCAACCATACTGATATGCTCGTCATTTTCAAGCAGAAGAAATTCCCTCAGCCAGTCAAGGCCCCACCAGCTCGAAGGATCATACATCTCAAACAGATCTATTTCCCGGCGGGGATCTTTGATTCCGTTTCTTTCATATAATTTCTGTGCCGCGTATTTGTGGGTAGTTAAATAAGGCTCGTTTCCGAAAATGCAAAACAATTCTTCCCTGTGGACAGTTATGTGATCTTTGATCCAGGCCGGCTGCCTGCAAAGTTTTTTTGCTTTTTCTTCCGATGCGAAAATCATTGCACAGGCTCCGTCACTCTGGGAGCACATGTGTATCATCCTCAATTCACCTACAAGGGCCGGAGAGTTTTTTGCAAGATCATCGGCTTGGTCGAATTCAAGTCCGAGTCTTCTGTGGGCTTTATCATTTTTCATGGCATGTTTATCCATGATAATCCGGTATTTCATGGAGGCTTTTTTGGCTCTTTCCTCACCGAATTCTTCTATCAAATCCGCAGCCGTCATTCCTGTTAAGGCGCCGGTCTGAAGCTGGCGACCCCAGAGGGGATCTGCCATGTTTGTAATTCCACCTGTTGTATGACCTTCCTGCAGTTTTTCAAAACCGACAGCGAGCACTATGTCGTGAAGACCCGATGCCACAAGATGGTCGGCAGCGCAAACTAAAGTCGCTCCGGTGGTGCCTCCTGTTGTTACTCTCAGCATCTCCTTTCCATATGCTCCTGTTCCGAGACTGTGCCATAAGTCAGGCTGGTGAACCATTTCGAACAATTCCATATTTCCATGAACAATACAGTCAACTTCTTCTATCGTTATTCCTGCCTGCCTCAGGGCAGCTGAAACCGCTTCATTTATCATTTCGGGCTGATTTACGTCTTCACGATGACTCGAATATACTGTCTGACCGACTCCTATGATTCCGACGTTTCTGTTTTTTTTCATTGCCTTTCTCCCTAGTCGCATCCAAGTATTATAACAGTATGAAACTGCCCCGCCGGTCCCATAACACCGTGTGCAAGAGCTGTTTTCGCGTCTTTGACCTGTCTTTCTCCAGCCTGGCCCGTCAGCTGCAAAGCTGCTTCTGCTGAACGTACGAGACCGCCTAAGATAAGAGGATTTCCGGCAAGCATTCCTCCTGACTGATTTACCTTGAATTTATCGGGTCCGCCGGATTCAAGCCATCTCGCTCCTTTGCCTTCATCACAGATGCCGAGTCCTTCGATCCACATCAGGTGCTGGTACGCATACTGGTCGGATATTTCTATTACGTCGAATACGGAACGCGGATCTTTTATGCCGGCCCTGTCATATGCGCGCTGAGCTGCCTTTTTCAGGGCAAAATTTGAGGCAAGATCCCTGTCTCCCAAAAAGAACCTGTCCATGCAATTTCCAACGCCTTTAATCCAGACAGGATTTTTCGTAATTTCCCGCGCCCTTTCTTCCGAGGCCAGTATCATACCGACCGCCCCGTCCGAAACAGGATAGGCATGAAGCTGGCGGATCGGGTCAGCAAGCATAAGTGAATTCATCACCTCTTCTTTTGAGACCGGCTTTATTTCAGGAGTGAAAGGATTTTTTGCCGCATTGCAGCGGGCCCGGACGACAACATCAGCAAGATCTCCGTCTGATATTCCTGATTTTTCGGCATAGGCTTGAGCCTGGAGTCCGGCGGCAACGCAAAAATCCATTCCAACAGGCCGGGTATAAAAGGGATCAAAAGCGAGGTGAGTTACCATGTTCCGGCTTTTCCCCTGGGATTCCTTGCAGTGACCGATTATCAGAACAAGATCGGTGTGCCCCGACATTATTGCCGCAAGGCCGTAGTAAACTGCCTGGGCGCCTTCCTGGGCCACTTTCTCCTCACATCTTAAATGGGCTCCGAGAACATCCGTCATTGCGTTATCAGAAATTGTACGGGCATCGAAAATATCGTCTGAAACGCTTATGGCCATTCCGATCCCGTTTTTTTCTGAAAAATCGAGGCCGGTCTGTTTAAGCAGAGATTCAAGAACCTCCAGCGCCATTCCCTGGAATCGCTGATGCCATTTGTCCCGCTCGTATGTGGTTTGCGCTACGGCGCATATTGCTACTCTTCTTCCCATAAATGCTCCTTTAATTGTAAAGGGTTCGAGGATTCAAGGGAGAATAAAATCGTTCCGGAATGATTTTCACCAGAATCCTTGGACCCTTGAATCCTTGACCCCTTTTGTTACAAATTAACCGACATAACAATTCCAGAATTTCCCATCTTTTATTGCCCTTATGATGCTGTCCTTGTTTTTTCTGCAATCCATCTCTACCCAAGCCCTGCCGCATCCCGACTTTGTATGAGAATCATCTGAGGCAACTTTTGAATACGGAATCAGGGGAGTATCAAATTCAGGGGTTTTAAAGCCCTTTGAAGTTATTTCAATGGCGTCGATCGGAAAACGCTTCGCGACTGAAGTTATACGCTCAATAACCTTTGGAACAGGCAGATCGAGATCCGCGGGATGATTGAATATATGAAGAACCTCCCTGTCGCCGCTTATCCGGTTTACATGAACGTATCCTTTTTCAAAAACTGTCAGTTCAACTCCTTTAAAAATGATGAGACTTGTTGTCAGAGCGCTTATTGCTTCATAGCAGTCTGGCCGCAGAAGAAAGTCGTGATCAGTCAGAGCTATGAAATCGAATCCGAGATTTTCATAAACATCCACAGCCTCTCTGATCGACAGGCTTCCGTCGGAACAGGTTGTATGAACGTGCAATGCGCCTTTTAAAAGCATATTTGGATTGATACCTTAATTCTTACTACCCGGAAAGGTTGTTTATTCCGCCAAGGATGAAGGCAACAGTATCATTACTGATTTTTTTCATCTCTTTTGAACGGTCCTGCCATATAAGAAAATGGTAAGCGATTCTCTCGTACATTCCGAGTATGCTTACAGCCATTATTTCCGCGGAAAGAGAGCTCTGATAATTTGAACTCCTGTTATTGCTCAATCTTGTGAGTGCTTCCTGAACGTCTGCAATGAGTTTGTCAAAAATTTGCCTGCGGTGTTCTTCAACAAGATTGCTTCTTCCCATCGATTCTTTAAAAAGAATAGCCAGCTTCTCCGGATATTTAAGGCAAAACTCTTCGAAAAAAACATGCCCTGCTCTCTTTATTCCATCTAGGGAAAAATCTGCTTTAATGAATTCTGAACCAAGCAGCTCTCTTAATTCGAAGCTTATTTTATCCAGAAGGTGCACAAGAAGGTCTTCCTTGTTTTTGAAATAGAAATAAAGTGTCCCAACAGAGACTTCAGCGGAATCGGCTATCCTTTCCATGCTGGCCTGGAGGTATCCTTCGCGTGCAAAAAGTAATTCGGCGGCCGACAAAATACTTTCGTACCTCTGTTCACGCTCTCGCTGCCTTCTTAAAGCTGTTTTGGATAAAGATTTGTTTTCGGCAGATTTTGATGTTTTATTTTTTTTCATTTTTATCTCCGCACAAAAATCATGCATTAAGCGCCCAGTGCAGCATCTCCGATTTTTATCCTTGAAATTTCAGTTGAAGTTCCGGCTATCTGATTATATTTTATACATCTGTAAGCCCTTTCCGCAGGATTTCCTGAAATATATCCTTCGCCTGAAAGGATCTGGAGAGCCCATCCTGAAACTTTTTCAGCGGCCTCGGTACAAAACACTTTTGCACAATAAGTCAAAACTTCGGCTTCCCTGTTTTTCTCTTCCGCGGCCCATGCGGCCCTGTAAGCAAAAAGCTGGGAGGTCTGGAAAAGGGTCAGCATTTCAGCAAGTTTAAAACCGACTTCCTGATAAGCAATAACAGGTTTTCCGCCTGTTTTATGGGTCTTTGCATATGTCCTTGCCGACTCAAATGATGATTTCATCATTCCAAGACATGATCCTATGATTATCTGGTTTTCCCAGATTTTCAGAGTGGTTAATATGGTTCTGTTATCAAACGGGCCGATAACATGGTCTTCATTTACCCGGCAGTTCTCAAGGGTCAATCCTGAAATGGCTGCGCCATCGAACCCGATTGTTTCAAGACGTTTTTCCGTTATTAGTCCCTCAATCCCTTTTTCGATGATAAAAAGAGCCGGTTTGTTTTCCATCACTCCTGCAACGGCGGTAAAATCGGCTAACGGACCGTTTATTACATAAGATTTTTCACCGTTTACTTTGATAAAGCCGTTTTCCCTTACACCTGTTGTTACCATAGGGTCATTATCTATGTTCATGGATTTTTCCGAAAGGGCGACAGCTCCGAGCTTTTTGCCGTTAAGAACGGGAGAAAGCCATTTTGTTTTCTGATCTTCATTTCCGAACATGCTTACGACTCTTCCGAAAAGCCTTGTGCTCATTTCAATTGACATATAAAGGGACTGGGAACAGGATGATACAATTTCCATCGCGCCCATCAAGGCGCACAAACCGGGAATATTCTTATTCTGAACTATTCCGAGTTTTAAATATGAGGTTTTTGCAAGGCGTTCCAAAGCTTCCCGGATAAGCGACTCAGAAGAAAAGAGATCTTTTTCTTCCAGAGTTCTTTCCCCGGCTAGCTCGGTCATTATATCATTTATCTCTTTAAATAACTTTTGTTCCTGCTGCGTGAAGTCAAAATTCATATATTCTCCTGCAATATAGTTATTCAGGTGTTTAGGCTGAAGGCAATAAAAAATCTCAAAAAACCTTCAGCCTTAAATCTTCAGTCAATCAACTTTATGAGTTCTTTACATTAATTTGGATATAATCATCTTCTGGATATCTGAAGTCCCTCCGCCTATGGGTGCCAGCCTGCTGTCGCGGAAAATCCTTTCCACATCGTATTCATGGCAGTAGCCGTAGCCGCCGTGTATAAGCACCGCGTCAAATGTCGGGGACATGCTCCAGTCTCCGACAAAAAGTTTGGCAACTGCCGCTTCAAGATGATTTAAAGGACGTCCCTGGTCTTTGCACCAGGCTATCCTGTATACAAGAGACCGGGCGGCTTCTCCGAATATTCTGATATCCGCAAGTTTATGCTTTATTGCCTGGAACTGGCCGATAGGCCTTCCGAACTGTACGCGTCCTTTGGCATACTGGGAGCATTTTTTAAGAAGGTATGTCGCAGAGCCGACAAATGGCGCAAGGAGCGCGCTGCGGTCCCACTCAACCGTCTGCATCGCCATAAGAAAGCCATCCCCTTCCTTTCCGAGAAGGTTTTCCGCTGGGATTTCACAATTCTGAAAAATGAGTTCAGATGTGTGGGATGTTCTCACCCCCATCTTGATAAGAGGAGAGCCCGCTGAAAATCCTTTTGTCCCTTTTTCAACCACGAAAGCGGAAATGCCCGAGTGCTGAAGTTCCGGACGGGTTTTGGCATATACAACAGCAACATCTGCTATAGGGCCGTTCGTAATAAACATCTTGTTCCCGTTTAAGAGATATTTATCCCCCTTTTTTTCCGCCGTGGTTGTCATTGAGGCAACATCCGAACCGGCATTTGGCTCTGTTAAACCCATGCAGCCTATCCATTCTCCGGATGCAAGCTTCGGGATATATTTCTGTTTCTGAGTTTCCGTGCCGTGGCGGAATATCGTATCTGCACAAAGAAATGTATGGGCGCCGTACGCAAGGGTGAGCCCGCCGTCAACACCTGCTTCACCAAGCGCTTCTCCGGCAAGAACCGTTGTAATTACATCTGCTCCGCCGCCCCCAAGTTCCTCCGGGAAATGAAGTCCGAGGATTCCGAATTCCCCGAGTTTTTTGAATGATTCGAAGTCAAACTCACCTTTTAAGTCATGCTCCCGGACTCTTGGAACAATCTCTTTTTTGGCAAAACGGATGAGTTCCTGCTTGAACATAAGTTGTTCTTTTGTAAAATCAAAATCCATTATTCCTCCATATATAAGCGATCAGGGCCCGAGTCGGAATCGCCAGGTTTTTTAATACCACCGCAATTGAAGCTCAACGCCACAAGCAGCTGGGTTGGCAATCGCTTTTTCGTTTCAAACCGGATAGTAAAATTATATATACAAAAAGGGGTTTATTGAAGTCAAGTATATTATTGAAGCTAATTATAAATTCGAACAAGATTCAATATTCGAAGGTGCTTTATAGCTATTATCAGAGTAATGTCCGATTGGATCCCGTTCAAACGGAATATATTTATGACATTTACTATTACCGCAGAATGCTTTTTAAAAAAACCATCTATACCGAGAGACTTTAAGGATGGGAAGGGGGGGCATTTTAAAAATACTTGTTCTTAAATGCATTAATGATAAGACCGGCAGCGCTTTTCTCCTGACCTTTGTATTTTTCACCCTTCAGATAGAGTGCTTCAACCTGGATATTATTAATTTTATCAACTGGCACTTCAAGAGGATTATCGCTTAACACGGTAAAGTCGGCTATTTTGCCTTCCGTCAGAGTGCCTCTTTTCTTTTCATCGAAAGAGAGTCTGGCGCAGGAGATCGTATGCATTCTCAACGCATCAAGGGCCGAAATGCTTTCATCCGGGTTCGGATGGTTGCATGCAGCGTGGATTCCCTGTATCGGATCAGGAAGGGTACATGGCCCGTCAGAACCGCTTGCCATAACTATTCCTGCATTTTGCATCGACTTTAACGGCATAAAATGTCTGAGTCTTTTCCCGAGAATCTTTCCGAGATATTCCATCGGCTCTTCCCTCCAAGTGAGAAAAGGGGTTTGAAGCGCGATGCATACTCCGAGTTTAGCAGCTTTTTCAATAAGTTCTCCGCTCATAAGATCGGCGTGAATTATAATATGCCTGTGATCCTGCCGGGGAAAACCTGAAAGGGCGTTTTCATAAGCGGAAAGAGCCTGTCCTATTGCCTTGTCGCCTACCGCATGCACTGAAACCTGAAGAGATTTTTCATGTGCTCTTTTTACGAAAGCATCAACTGCTGCCTGAGGATAAAATAACACACCATTATTTTTTGCGTCGTTTGAATAAGGTTCATTCAACGCGGAATCTTCGGAGCCAAAACATCCGTCAAGAGCTGTGGCAAAGCATCCTCCAATGCAGGGCAGTTTTCTGCGAAGAACTTTCTTTTCATCCATTGTCTGGAAAAAGATATGAAATTTTTGGGGAAGGCCTCCGGCAGCCATTTTCATTATTGTTACATCCACATCGAAAGGAAAACCGACTCCCTCGGCAGGATGGACAAGGGCTATTCCTTTTCCGGCAAGATAATCAGAGCCGCCAATCAGGTTTTTCAGCACCTTAACAAGCGATAAGGACTTTGTTATGCTGTTTACGGCAAGGTAAAACGCATTCTGATAGAACCATCCTGTTTTTCCGTCAAAACCAGGATCTTTCAAGACATCCGGGGGAAGTTTTTTTATAAGAGCAGAGTTGGCGACCGAAGCGTGACCATCGTATTTGACGATCATGATCGGATGTGAAGTAATTCTGTCGAGCACATCCTTATCCGGAAGCCTTTTTTCGGAAACAGTATGAGCAGAGCATCCGAAACCTACGATAACTTTTTCACTGGGATTTTCATCAATATATTTATTGATAATCGTGCCGAGATCTTCAAAATTTGCTGCATATCTGCAGTCAAGACCGGAATTGAAAAATGAGAAAGATGTGAAATGGATATGTGTATCACCGAAAGCCGGCACAACACATTTGCCTTTAAGATCTATCTCTTCTCCAGGGAAAGGAGGCAGTTCATTGCCTGTGTAAACTATGTTCCCGTTTTGCGCTGCCAACACACTGAATATCCTGTTATTATCCTCACAGGAAATAAAATTAGCGTTTTTAAATATTTTCATTAAATGGCCGTTTGATTATAAAAAGGGGCAAAGTAAAATCATTTACCTTGCCCCCCTGTTGGTTTTTAAACTTTTTTTTTACTTTTCGTATTCATACTTAAATGAAAGCTGAACCCTTGCCCGATATGCTACAATCTTTCCCTTTTCTACTTTCATATCCAGTTTTGTGATTTCTGCTACTCTCAGTTCACGAAGGCTTTTACCGGCAATTTCAACAGCGTTTTTTGCCGCATCTTCCCATGATTTGGGGCTTGTTCCAACGAGTTCAATTATTTTGTATACACTCTCTGCCATTTTGTCCTCCTTCTGTTAACTTATTGGTTTTTTAGACTACAGTTTCGGGTCAGTTAAAACAAAAGCCTTAAACGGTAAATAAATCCAATACGGAACAAGATAAAACTTTAACAAAAAGGATCTTAAAAAAAGATGTTGTTTGGAAAAATTCTTTTATATTGATTAACCAGTGCCGGGAAAATTATTCTATGATTTACTTTTATATATAAAATATTAATAAGTCAAGCATGATGCTCTCGTAAAAGGTTTAAAATCCCGTCACTCCCGTGAAAACGGGAGTCCAGATGCAGTTGAAAAGACTGGATTCCCGCTTTCGCGGGAATGACATAAAAAGGTAAATCCTGACTTTTTGCGAGTCCATCAAGCATGATGCATGAAATCCCAGATTATATCCGAGATTGGTTTTGAGCCTCAACTGATCCTTTAGCTTGGATTCAATTGGCTTGCGTTCGCCTTCCCGGTTCTTCAGCAAGAAGAAGGATCTGGAGCTCATTCGGCAATGTCCTTTGAGTCGAAGCAAATGCAGGGTTGAGCCTGCCGGTCAAGGGCAGTTATAATTATTTTGCCTCTTCGTCCCGGTTCTTCAATATACTCTCCCGATTCTATATCCTGAATTCTCGCGTTTTTTATTTACAAATAATTTTCTGTAAACAAAACTCCTTAAGCCCAAATAAATGTTTTGACAAATTAGGATGTTATGCTATTCAAAGGGTATCGGCCGGATTGAAACTTATAAAATCCTGATTTCCTCTGTTTCGGCTTCGCAAGAATAACGCCTCTGTGACTGCATTCATAATTGTCCGAGATTGGGAGTATAATTGAATAATTCATATCCTGATATCGATTCAGTCAAAAAGTGTGTTCTGAAATTTGTGCTAAGACCAGATATTAAAAACGTCTTTGATTTTCTTATTCCGCGCCTGCCGGATGAAGCTGAAATATTCATTGTCGGAGGCGCTATAAGAAATCTGATAATGAAGAAAATACATGGATGGAGTCCTGTAACTGCCGATATTGATCTGTTTATAGGCAATATTGACCGCGCCCTTATTATCGGGAAAATATTGTCACAGGAGAAAATAACAAAAACCGTTCTCGGAGGAATGAGGTGGTATCCTGAAAAAACCGACCTATATTTTGATCTCTGCCTGTTGTCCGACTTTATTGTAATAAAAGGATTAGATTTAAAACCATCTCTTGATAATCTGATTCTGAACATAGATTTTAATGTTAATGCAGTCGTGTTTGATGTTAAAAAAGAAAATATTTACGAAAGAAATTGCATAAGTTCAATTTCCGCCCGTGTTTTGGATTTCAATTCCGATCTTGTTTATGACAAACTGATAATAGTTTACAGAATTTTATTATTTTCTGAAAAACTCCGGTTCGTTCTGTCTGAAAGAGCCTTTAATTATATAAAAATGGCCGTTGATATTGATTTAATTATATCATTAAAAAGGGCATACATTTCCAACTTTGGAAAAGAGAAGGCAAGGGAAATATTAAAAGTCTATAACAGAATTATTAAATATCGGGATTATAGTTCATACAGAAAAGAAGAAGAGGCTATTTTGACGAGTTAAGGAAATAATATGAATTTTAAAAAAATATGCTTTGAAAAGAGTTTCTGTTTTCTCATTTCCCTGTTTATTATTGCCATCCTCCAGGGTTGCGGCCTTTTCATAACAACAATTCCAAAAGGTGAAATTTTGGGGAAGGCACCTGAGGATAAATATATAATGATAGCCGATGTAAATTATCATTACAGGGAGTATCCCGGAACCGGGCGGGATATTTTTCTGCTGCACGGTTTTGCTTCCTCAACATATACGTGGGATAAGGTTATTCCGTATCTGACCGGAAAGGGATATCATGTATGGGATCTTGACATGAAAGGATTCGGCTGGTCGGATAAGCCTGAAGATGCAAAATACGACACTGTTACGCTCATGCAGGAAGTGAACAAGTGGATGGAGGCTATGGGACTCAAGAAGGTTGTTTTTGCAGGCAATTCTCTAGGAGGCGCTATCGCGGTTTTTATGGCTCTTGAGCACCCTGAGAAAACAGACCTGCTTATCCTGATCGATTCTGCAGGTTATCCTATAGATAAGCCCTTTGTCATCAAAATGGCTAAAATACCCCTGGCCAGAGAGATAACAAAGCTATTTTTCGGGAGATGGTTTGTAGAACGAACCCTGAAGGAGGTTATGTTCAATGACGATAAGATCACCGAAGAACAGATAGATGCATATTTTAAAAGAATTTCAACCGAAAACGCCCTGGATGCCCAGGTCGCTATTGCCAGATCAATTGATTTTGAAGCTATGAGCATCTATACAAAAAGAATTCCGGAGATTAAAAACCGCACCCTTATCATATGGGGGAAAAATGACGAATGGATTCCGATTGAATTGGGACATAATTTTAAAAGAGACCTTTTAAACTCAAAGCTTGTAATATTGCCGGAATGCGGGCATATTCCCCAGGAGGAAAAGCCGGAGCAGACGGCTAAAATAATGATAGATTTTATAGAAAGAGACCTTTTAAGAACGTCCAATTTTGGCCAAGTACAAGGAAAGCGATAATTAAGGCTTAAGTTCATGTTTTATGGTTACTGGTTCCTGGTTAAAAGAAACAATCAGAAACCAAGTCTTTAAATAAATCGGGCAAAAGGGGGTGTTTTACAAAGGCCTCGAAAAAAAGGTGAATGTTATGGATGAAATATACTACGGATGGAGCAAAGAACTTGGAATTTCCCTGCTGGTTAAGCTTAAAACAGATTTGAAATCAGCTATGCTGAAAAAAGATGATATGGTAAGAAATACTGTTCGGCAGATAATGTCGGAATATCCGAAGCTGACGGTTCCTTTAACGCTTGAAAGCGGAAAAAAATCCTTCAGGCTGAAAAAGGGCGAAGAGATCACGGACGATGATATACTTGGCATTATAAGAGGACTTGTAAAATCTGAAAAAACCGTTCTTGAGTTAACAAAAAAAGTGACTTCGGAATATCTTGAAATACTTCAGGCGTATCTTCCCAAAATGGCGGAGAGAGGTGATATAGAAGCATGGATAAAAGCTAACATCGACTTGTCGCAGTTTAAAAGTCCGATGCAGGCTATGGGAACCGTTATGAAACATTTCGGCAAACTGGCAAACGGGAATATCGTTAAAGAGATTCTGGGTGGAATGGACAAGAAATAGAATTTTATTATACGGGCTTTTCTTGATTTGTTGCTATTGTGATAATAATTATTAAGTGCATTCCGGCCTGTTTCTAAATAAAGAATGTTAACTTCCGGGGAAAAAAGAAGATTTGAAAGCAGAGTATGTTGAAGGGAGTATCTTACGGATAAGACCCTTTTGGAAAAAGTATTAGAGATGACGCCTAATGAAAGAGCGGTATTTGCCGAGTTAATTCTAGCCAGCATTGATTGCGAAAAAGATGAAATTCTCCAGTCATGGATTACAGAAGTAAAAAACCGCATGATAGCCGTTAATGAAGGCAGTGCAAAATTACTTGATTTTGAAGGGCTTTATAATGAAGGTTAAGATCCATGAGATAGCAGTAAAAGAATTTGATGATGCTGTCGAATGGTACGAAAATCAATCAAAAGGTTTGGGACGGCGGTTTAAAAAATCTGTAACCGAACAGATTAGAACCGTCTATTAATGGAGTAAACGATATGAAGATTATTCAGGCAACAATTCCAGATAAAATTAACTGCAATGTTTAGGAATTAATAAAGATTGGAATATACAGAGATACATCAGAGGTGGTGAAAGCCGCCCTAAAAAAATGCTTGCCGAACAGAGCCGGGAATATTTGCGCGAGGTTACATCTGTTTCCGGCATAAAAGAAAGAGATATGCTGAAAGAGTGGAAGCGGATCAGAAAGTGAAAATCTTTCTTGATACTAACATTCTGATTTCAGGAATATTTTTCAGCAGTAATGAATCCCGTCTTTTGTCAATTCCCAATATAGAATTCTTTACTTCAGATATAGCGCTTGAAGAGTTAAAAGAAGTGGTGTCGAGGAAATTTGTTTCTCTTAAAATTGAGTCAAAGAGTATAGCCTATCAGGAAATTGAAACAGGAGTTTGGACCTGATCTGGGGCATATTGGGGTCACCAAAATATAAGTCAACAATATTTTAAAAATGAATTCCCGTTTTTGTCTGTAACTATCCACTCAAGTTTGCATGCTATAGCTTAAAGGATTGCCTGCGCATGCTTTTGTGAAAGCTTGGTACGAACCTAATTTTTACCCTGAAGCTTTCTAACGAAATAGTCTATTTTATATAAAGCGTCATCCGTGACGCATGATAATTAAGGTAGATTGTCGAAATGCGGGCTTAAAAAACCATAAAGCATCTGAATTGTCAATGAATATTAAAAGGATAGGGTTCAAGGGGTCATGGGTTCGGGAATTCAATTGAGCAGGAAAAGATAGTGGTGAAGAATCTATAAAAGCTCATTTATTCTGAATAGAAGTTAGAAAGGAATAGGGTGGGTTTTTTAGCCGGTCTTGTTTTTCAGGTAATCAAAGACTTCAAGGGCTCTTTTTTTCGTAGCCGCGATTGCCCCGCTGTTATCAATTAAAATTGTGGCGAATTCTCTCTTTTTTTCAATCGGCATCTGGGAGCGTATTCTTAAAAGAGCATCCTCATTTGAAATGCCGTCTCTATCAACCAGCCTATTTATCTGAATATCTTCAGGTGTGTAAACGAGAATCACCTCTTCCAGACCTTTATCCATTCCTGCTTCAATGAGGAGCGGTACATCAAGGAGTACAATCGAATCAGGGGATTGCTTTCTGATTTCCTCTATCAGGTCCGCCACCTTTTGAATTACATGAGGATGGACTATTTTGTTCAGAATCTCTTTTTTTGAGGCGTCTCTGAATATGATATCGCCAAGTCGTACTCTGTCTATTTCACCATCAGGCAGAAGTATCTCTTCCCCGAATATCCTGACAATTTCATGCCATGCGGGAAGGTTTTTTTGCACCGCATCGCGGGCAATAGTGTCTGCATCTATTATTATTGCGCCTGCTTCCTTCAAAATTGCGGATACAGTACTCTTGCCTGTCGCTATTCCGCCTGTAAGCCCGGCTATTATCAAATTGCACCTCTTATTTGATGCTCTCGTAAAAAAAGTCAAAAATCCAACGGCAAAGTAAAAAGTTCAAGTTCGAGGCGTCGCGAATTCCGTTTGATGAGGCGTACTTTTCGTACACCGCAATCATAACGGGATGAAGCGCAACGAAGAAATCGGGCTCTACGAAGCCGTTTAATTGCCTTTAAAAACCGGCTCCCTCTTCTGCTTAAAAGCTCTCGGTCCTTCCTTAGCATCTTCGCTCAGAAATATAGGAATTGCATATTCAAGTTCCTTTGCAAGTCCATCTTTGATTGACATGCCTGTTATGGATTGAACAGCCTTTTTTATTCCTGCTACTGCGAGCGGCCCGTTTTTGATAATGATGTTTGCAAAACGTTCGGCTTCTTCCATGACCATGTTTGCAGGGACTATTTTATTTATAAACCCGAGACGGAAGGCTTCGTGGGCATCCATTAGCTCTCCTGTCAGCAGAATCTCCATTGCTTTTGCATACGGAAGCTGCCTTGGCAGCCAAACGGTTGAACCTCCAGCCGGGAAAATAGACCATTTAACCTCCTGAAGGCCGAACTTGGCGTCAAAAGATGCAACCCGTATGTCGGCGCCGTAAAGAAGTTCAAAGCCACCCGCTATGGCAAAACCGTTCACGGCGGCAATTACAGGTTTATTGAGTTCAAATCCCCTTAGGAATGCGTTCTGTAGAAGCTGGGAATTGCCAAGTATTGTTTTATCGGCTTCTGTTTCTGCTTTCCGGGCTCCGGTTAAAAGGGGAATCAGGCGGGCAAGATCCGCTCCGGCGCAAAAGGATTGATCGCATGCTCCAGTGATGATCGCGCAACGCAAATCACCGTCATCCCTGTAATCCGCCCATGCTGTTGCAAGTTCAACCGCCGTTTCAGGGTCAACGGCATTCCGGGCTTCAGGCCTGTTTATTGTCAGGTAGGCGATTTTATCTTTTTTTTCATAAATAAGAGCCATAATGGAATGTTCCTTTGCATGATGAGCTTTGATAAAACAATCATAGTTTGTATCCATTACGAATAAATTCTGATATTGACTTTTAATACTCAAGCTTCTAAATGAAGTCAAGGGAATTGAACCTGATTATAATTTCGAATATGACTCATATGATGAATTCATTTTCGACGGCTTTGTAAAAATGGAGAATAATAACATGACCGATATTTTTGATGGTGTCGAACCGATGGTGATAAAGAGCAGAATCAATGTTCCTTACGCCTGGTGGACGGGAGAAACGGCGGGCACCTTTTTCACGGCCTTAAGAGACGAAAAAAAGATTATGGGAAGAAGGTGTGCTAAATGCACCAAAACTTATATTCCGCCGAGAAAAGTCTGCCCAGGTTGTTTAGATGCTGACATGGAATGGGTCGAGGTTTCCGCGCAGGGTGCTCTCGAATCCTTCACGATTGTCAGAAGGCAGCTTGCATCACTCCAGCGTAAAGTGCCTGTCGTTTTCGGGCTTATAAGGCTTGACGGGGCAGACACATCAGTTCTTCATTATGTGGAAGCAGGAGATTATCATGAGATAAAAATCGGTATGAGGCTTAAGGCAAAATTCTGTGACGAAAGAAACGGATCAATTAATGACATAGCCTGTTTCGTTCCGGCGTAAATAAGAGGATCGATTATGGACAGAGCGGCAATTATAGGTGTTGGAATTACAAGGATTGAGGCAAATAAGGTCAGGGAAACGTTTGCCGACATGGTCTGGGAAGCTGTAAATAAAGCTTTGCAAGATGCAAAGATGACCATTGACGATGTTGACAATGTAATAACAACATCGAACGACTTCTGGGATGGCCGGACAATCTCCTGCATGGCTGTCGGAGATGCGAGCGGGGCAAGACATAAAAACGTTTCATGCGTTGAGGGGGATGGAACATTCGGTGCCTTTTACGGACTTTCCAGAGTGCTTTCCGGATCGTATGGAACAACACTTGTAACTGCCCACAGCAAGGGTTCTGAAAGCGTTTCAAGCCTCATCACAAATGCGGCTTTTGATCCCATATACGACAGGGCGCTCGGGATGGACATGATATCAGCCTGTGCCATTCAGGCAAGGGCATACATGCACCGCACGAGAACAAGTCCGGAACAACTTGCAATGGTATCTGTTAAAAATCACGGTAATGCCAAACTAAATCCCCTTTCTCAACTTCCGATTGATATTACGGTTGAAGATGTTCTTGCATCTGAAATGATCTCGGATCCTCTCCACAAGCTTGATTGCTCTCCGGTGTCGGACGGCTGCTGCGCCGTGATAATTGCAAATGAAAAGAGAGCATCTCAATATGGAGGCATTCCGGTATGGATAAAAGGGGTCTCTTTCTGCTCAGATTCGTATTTTTTAGGTGACCGCGAGCTTTCAAAGGCTGTTGCGCTCACAAAGGCAGCGGAAAAAGCCTTCTCTATGGCAGGGATTGAAGATCCGGCTTCTGAAATAGATGTGGCTGAGGTTTATGACGCTTTCACATATCAGGAGCTTATGTGGCTTGAGGCGATGGGTCTTTGCGAAGACGGAAATGCCGGAATAAATCTTGAAAAGGGATATTACGGGATAAAGGGAAAGCTTCCGGTGAATCCTTCGGGCGGTTTATTGAGCGGTCATCCCGTAATAGCAGGTGGATTGATCCGTATAGCTGAGTTAGTTAAGCAGCTGAGAGGAGATGCCGGAGGATACCAGATTACAGGTGCAAGTAAGGGAGTCGCGCACGGTGTAAACGGCTTGTGCGGACAGTCCCACTGCGTCTGGGTTTTAGACAAGGAAAAGTAGGAGAGATATATGCCCAAAAAACGGGTTGCAATAGTTGGAACAGGCCAGACATACCATAAGAGCCACCGTCCCGATGTAAACGGTCAGGAGCTTATCAACGAAGCTGTGCAGAGAGCATTAAGGGATGCGGATCTGGCGATAAACGATATAGATGCTGTTGTGATCGGCAACATGGACCATTTCGAAGGTATCAACTATGTTGACTGCTGGAGCGTGGACGGTTCCGGCGGGACCATGAAACCCGTGATAAAACTGACAACAGGGGGCACAACGGGAAGCACTCTTGCAATCGGCGGGTATCATCTTGTGGCGTCGGGTTTTTTTGAAAAGGTTCTTATTATCGGCTGGGAGAAGAATTCCGAATCGGATACAACCGGCGCGATAACAACCGCTTTTGATCCCGTATGGGACAGGCTTGTTTTTGCAGGGGCGATATCCGGTCTTGCTGCCGAGGCACAGGCTTATATGGCAAAATACGGTGCGACCGAGAAAGATGCTGCGAGGGTCTCCGTGAGAGACAGAAAACACGCATGCAATAATCCGCATGCCCAGCTCAGAAGAGAAATTTCAATTGAGGATGTTCTTGCCTCTCCCATGCTTGCCGACCCCATACATCTTCTGGATGTCTGCCCGAGAACAGACGGCGCTTGCGCAGTAATAATGGCAAGCGAGGATTGCGCTGAGAAAACAACCGCAACCCCAGACTGGATTTGGGCTACTGCCAACAGGCATAAGTACACCTACCTTGGTGATGTCAACTGGGGAGAACTTGACAGTATCGCCGAAGCGTCGGGAGAAATATATAAAAAGGCGGGGATCCGTGAGCCGAGAAAAGAGATAAATGTTATAGAGCTTTACCAGCCTTATTCATTCGCGGGTATAATCTGGATAGAGGATCTCGGATTGGTTGAAAAGGGAAAGGGCGCCGAATACATATGGAGCGGGGCGACAGACATGGGAGGAGAGCTTCCTATAAACCCTTCGGGAGGCGTTATAGCATGCAACCCGATAGGTGCAACCGGGCTTATCAGATGCGCCGAAGCTGCACTCCAGGTCATGGGAAAAGCCGAAGCAAGGCAGGTTCCCGATGTTAATTTTGCGTTAAGCACCGGTTTTGGCGGGTGCATGTGGTCGGATATGCTTCTGCACGGAAAAAGAAAACCCGATTTTTAGGAGAAATCATGGCAGCAACAGAGAATCTTGTCATAGAATCAAAAGGATCAGGCCAGCCTTTTAATTATGCGGTTGGAATGCACGGAAGCAGATTTTTCAAAGAACTCCGCGAAAACAGAAAACTTATTGGAATAAAGTGCCCGAAATGCGGCAAAGTATATGTTCCTCCGCGGCGTGTCTGCGGGGAATGCTTTGTCGAAATGACTGAATTTGTTGAAGTCGGGCCGAAAGGAATAATCGGGACATTTACAATTCTCCGTTACGCGTTTATTGACCCTGAAACAGGAGAGCAGAAACCAGTGCCCTACGGCTATGGATTTATACGCTTTGACGGCGCCGATACTCTTTTTCAGCACTATATCAGCATTGAAGATGAATCAAAAATAAAGATCGGAGCGAGAGTTGGGCCGGTTTTTTCCGAAGAAAGAAAAGGTAATGTGAAAGATATTCTGTGTTTTAAGGTGATTGACAGTGAATAGTGAACAGTGAATAGTAGATAGTGAAAAGTGAAAAGCAGAATAAAAGAAAAGCCGGTTCTTATTAATTCTTCAATGCGGATGGTGAGACAGAAAGGTGCCTTAAGCGCTCTTCTTATAACCGGGAGTGATAAGGTTGAGAGCGGGTTCGGAAACGGAGATTGCCTTCTTCTTGATTTTTCCCGCCTGACTTTTGCGGTGTCCGACGGAAGCGAGCGCCATCCTAATGCCTCGAGGATACTGCTGGAGCGGCTTGCTAATGCGCTGCCTCCCCCGCTTTCTTTTGATATTGATGCATTTCAGTCTGCGATCGGGAAAATTTACGCGGGACAGAAATATACGCATAAATGCACTTTCAGTTCCGTCGCTTTTTATAAAAACAGAAAAGAAGTCACTGCCTGCATTTCAAGTGGTGGCGACAGCATGGTTATCGTTGCCGATTCTTCGGACGGTTCAATCATATTCAAAAACTCTTCTGATATGAATTTTGCCGGAAGGAGTAAAAATGTCCCCGGTATTTCAACTTTAACCCTGAAGAACAGGAAATTGAGAGTTATCGTTGCAACGGACGGCTTTACCGAGGTATTAAACAGAATTGAAAAACCTGAACACGGCAAATTGCCCGGATGGCTTTTTGATGGTTCAGTGTGCGGTGTCGCCGGCGAATTCCGCCGCAGATTGAAAAAAAAGAAATTGATCAGTTGTGACGATATTGGAATGATAATTGTAGATCCGTTTGCCGTCCGCCTGGATCATACCGCCATTTTGTTCGGCGGGACATCGCCTGCAAAAGAGTGCCTTTTCGCATCCTCTTTTGAAGCACTGACTGGCAAATGGGTAGAAAAGAGTAGATGGTCTGCCAATTCAGAGATCTTTGATTCGGCTGGAATAACAATAAAGGAAGAAATAAATAAATGACCGAAGAAATATTACCCGGCCTGTACAGGATTAAAATCCCCCTTCCGGAAAGCCCTTTAAAATACCTTAACTCTTATGTTATAAAATCAGAAGGCAGAAACCTCATCATAGACACGGGTTTTAACCGTAAAGAGTGTCTTGACGCGATGAATAACGGCCTGAAGGAAATAAATGTTGACCTTGCGGATTGCGATTTTTTCATAACGCATCTCCATGCTGACCATTTCGGACTTATTGCCAGACTTGTTACTGAAAAAAGCAAAATATATTTCAGCAGGCCGGATAAGGAGATTATTGAATCATGGGAAGGATTCGAGCCGATGATCAAGTATGCCGGGAAGAACGGTTTTCCGGAAAATGAATTGAGAAACGCCCTTCACCAGCATCCCGGTTATAAATATGGTTCGGACTGGATGCCTGACATGAGCGTTCTGGAAGACGGGGAAACAGTAACATATGGAAACTACTGCTTTAAATGTGTTGAAACCCCGGGCCATACTCTGGGTCATATATGCCTTTATGAAGCCGGCAAAAAAATTCTGATAGCAGGAGATCATATCCTGTCCGATATAACTCCGAATATTCAGTGCTGGTCCGATAAGGAGAATCCACTTGAAAAGTATCTTGCAAGTCTCGACAAGGTGCGCAAACTTGATGTCGGTCTTGTACTCCCCGGCCACAGAAGGCTTTTTAAGGAACACGCGGCAAGGATAGATGAATTAAAACGGCATCATGAAATAAGAGCTGATGAGATCCTTGATATTTTAAAAAAAGGGTCCGGAAGCGCCTTTGACGTTGCATCCCGCATGACATGGGATATCAAATTCGATTCATGGAATGATTTCCCTGTTGCGCAAAAGTGGTTTGCAACAGGAGAGGCCCTTTCGCATTTAAGATTTCTTGCTGAAAAACAACTTGTTACAAAAGAAAACAGCTCTTCTCTAATACACAAATACAACTTGGTTTAAAAATATAAGCAATGTAAAATATGATGGTCCCGTAAACTGATGCGGTTGATCTTACAGGCAAGAAAACAAGAAAAAAACCACCCCGGGCCAGTACAAGAAAGCTCCCAATACGGTTATTCAGCTTGACGGCACTATTAATGAATATTCCGATCCTTTGCATGTGGCTGCTGAAATGGAAGAGATGATTGCATGGATAAGTGGAAAGATAGAGAGCGAACATGGCCTCATAAGCGAAGCGATTGCCTATTATAAACTTGTAAGGATTCACCCTTTTGATGACGGGAACGGCCGAGGGGCTCGGCTGCTGATGAATTTGATTTTCATAAAAAAAGGCCTGCCTCCTGCTGTTATCAGAAATGAGCAGCGCCGGTTTTACCTGGATACACTTGTTAAGGCAGATAAAGGTGATCTGGAATTTTTTGTTCATTTTGTGGGTCAGTCACTTGTGAATACACAAAAAACAATCGTTGAAAATTTATAGAGTTATAAAAAGAGAAAGCAGGTTCAGCAGCCGATAAAAAACAATCTACCTGATTTTTCAGGTTAAGCAAAATACGTATAGCTTCCTGCTATACAAACTTGCAATCATTACAAAATTTCAAGTTTTCAAACCGGAATCAATAATACTATTTTTTCATTTGGCTAACTATCTGTTTCCAAAATTCACCCCGCATTGAGATTGATCCTGCTTTCCACGTTTCCTGACAATTCATTTTGAATATTTAACAAGTTATGATATTCAAGGTGGGATAGTTCCAATCCTTTGATATAATACCCTTAATAATCTTAAAATAAGGCTTTGCGAATGAAGAAGGCAATTAAAGCTCTTTTTGTGTTACTCTTCATGACTCTTACCATCTCCGGCTCTTTGGCCACCGACAAAACGAAAAAGCCCGAAATATTGACGGTTGATAATTACTTAGCCGTCTTTGACTTTGAAGTCACAACCAGCGACAAGGGCATCTCTCGTCCGCTCACAGAGAGTGTAAGGCGTGAACTTGTCCTATCAGGCAAGTATAAGGTAATAGACCGAGGTAACATGGAAAAGATACTCGGGGAACAAAAACTCCAGATGTCAGGATGCGTTTCCGGAGAGTGTATTGTCGAAGCGGGCCAGTTACTCGGAGTTGGAAAGTTAATCAGCGGTACAGTGAGCATGGTTGGAAAGACTTTCTACCTTACTCTTTCGCTTATAAGTGTAAAGACAGGCGAGATTGAGAATGTTGCGGAGGATACATGCAAGTGCGAAGTTGACGAACTACTTGGCTCAACCAAGCGGCTTGCAAAAAAGCTCCTCGGCGAAAAAGTTGATGAGCCTGTGGCGATATTACATAAACCGGCAACCATAACGATTGTTCCACCTGCAGCTCCAGCCAAGGAAATCGCTAGGGATGGCCGTTTCATCATATATGAGAACGAAACCGTCCTGGACACACGGACTGGCTTGATGTGGGCAGCTAAAGACAACGGTTCAAATATCAACTGGCAGGACGCCAAGAGGTATTGTGAGAGCTACAGCGGAGGAGGATATTCGGACTGGCGGATTCCGACGCAGGACGAATTGGCGGGATTATACGATCCGTCAAAAACTTATCAATCTGAATGTAAAAGCCTGTTATTTACATTGGACCAGCATTTAACGGAATTGATTCGTCTTACGTGCAGCATGGTGTGGGCTTCCGAAACGCGCGGTTCCCAAGGTGCTTTCTTCAGTTTTGACAATGGCAACATGAGCTTGTATCCACATCCGGGTTGGAACATCGGCCGGGCTCTACCGGTGCGTTCCGGCAAATAGGTTATTTGGTCATTTGATTATTTTCTTTTTCCGGGTACAGGGTGGAGCCCTGTTCGCTATAAAATATTATCGCTTCATTTTAAAGCTTAATACATGCAGATCATCACATGAAAGATATCAACAGCAGGTAGGTGGACTACTGCCGGAGTATTTCATTTTTTCACTGATCAACCTTTGCATATTTCCAGGAGAAAGGTGCTGGACAAGGGAAGAAAAATATGAAGATTCTGCACACATCAGACTGGCAAATCGGCCTCGCCCTATATGGCCGCAAGCGATATGAAGAGTTTGAGGCATTGCTGGATTGGCTGGACGGTCCTGGATGCAGGAGGATTTAGTCGAATTTTTCTTTGCACAGCGGGCAGTTTTCAGGAAGCTTCAGCATCCGGACAGAGGGAATGCTTATCAGGTTTTTATAAATTGATTTATTGCAGTTGGGACAACGCACAAAAATATATCCGAGCCTTGATGAAATAAGGATAATCAGCACCCCGGTTCCAAGAGCCATGATAGAATTTAACATCCATATCCCGGATAGTCCAATCCCGGTTCCTGCAGATAAACCTGCTATAACTCCAAGTAGTTTTAAATTAAGTTTTTTACGTAGTGTCATTTTTATCCTGTTTATTGAACAAAATGAATGGTGTTGACAAATATTTTAGCACATTTTATGGATCATACCCAAGAGGTAATAATATTTTAAACCGGGATTGTCCGGAGGATACCATCATGCCGATATATGAATTTTATTGCAGAGATTGTAATACTATTTACAATTTCTTTTCAAAATACGTTAATACAAATAAAATCCCGTTGTGCCCGAGGTGTAAAGATTCAAAACTTTCAAGACAGGCATCTGTTTTTGCGGTTGCAGGAAGGGCAAAAGAAGGAAGTGATGCCGATGATCTGCCCTTTGATGAAAGCAAAATGGAAAAGGCGATGCAAATGCTTGAGAGGGAAGCCGGAAATATTAATGAAGAAGATCCCAAACAGGCGGCAGCCCTGATGAGAAAGCTTTCGGATGTGGCGGGCCTGAAACTTGGTTCCGGTATGGATGAGGCGATAAGACGTCTGGAGAGGGGCGAAGATCCCGACAGTATTGAGTCCGAGATGGGAGATATTCTTGAACAAGAGGATCCTTTTTCATTATCAGGGAAAAAAGGCGCCGGTCGATCAAAAAGAACCGCGCCACTTCGGGATGAAACGCTGTATGATCTATAACTATAAGAAATACAGTTGGAAACATAGTTTATAGCTTCCTCCAATGCATAGAACATTCTCATTAAACCAGTCGATTTCAAAAGCAAATCGTTATAATTAATTGCCAAATCTAATCAGAAAGGAAAGCATAGTTACTGAACAGTTAACTATCTAATAAAAAAGTGAATAATTAACAAATTTAATATATTATTACTCTTTTTTATTTCGTAATCCTCAATATTTGATCAAATATTATATGCTTGCTTCGGTGAAAAATGAAAAACAAGATAACTGATATGATGGAAATTATGCAGGGGGATATTACAAAGCTTGATGTTGATGCGATTGTTAATGCTGCCAACCGTTCACTTCTGGGCGGCGGTGGCGTTGATGGAGCCATCCACCGGGCGGCAGGGCCGAAACTTCTGGAGGAATGCAGGAAACTCGAAGGCTGCAATACCGGAGAAGCTAAGATAACAAAAGGTTACAATCTTAAAGCAGGCCATGTAATTCATACCGTTGGGCCTGTTTACAGCGGAAAGGATGAAGACAGCAGACTTTTGGCACGATGTTATTTTAACAGTCTGCAGCTTGCTTCGCAGAACAACTTGTATTCAATAGCTTTTCCTGCAATAAGCTGCGGAGTATATGGATATCCGATACATGATGCCTGCAGGATAGCCATAGATACGGTGTGCAGTTTTTTAAAGGAGGGAAAAGGTTCTGTAACAAAGGTGATTTTCATTCTTTTTTCCTCAAAAGATTATAATATATATGAAAAATACCTTAATGAGATATCAGGAGCCTAACAAGGCAATAAAATTAAATAATTATTCCTGCCGGGCTGTCTCGGCCGTTCTGACACATTAATGACGTGTTAATATTGATTGACAAATCATATTCCTGTAATTAAGTTACGCCCTAATCAGGCGACCGGAAAAAGTTTCTGTTTTGTTTGAGAAAGAATATTAAAATATTTTTATGTTTTTTAAATATATCAAGGAGGAATATAATGGTTGAAATAACCCCCTCGGCTACCCAGCAGATAGCCGAATATTTTAAAGGAAAAGCTGTTTCGCCTATCAGGATTTTTTTAAACGAAGGCGGATGAGGCGGGCCTTCTCTGGCACTGGCTCTGGATGAGCCGAATGATTCAGATAATGTTTATGATATTGATGGATTCAAATACCTGGTAAATAAAGAATTCATGGAAAAGGCGAAGCCCGTAAAAGTAGATTTTCTCGAAGTCGGTTTCAAGATCACATCCGGCTTTGATTTGGGAGCCTCATGTACAAGCTGTGGCACCAAAGGCTCCTGCTGTTCCTAACTATTCTTAATATCTGCATATCCGGGCAACACCAGAAACGGTGTTGCCCTTTTTTTTGGAGGTTTCCCGTATGGCGCTGGCTGAATATACAATGGATGAAAATGTTGCTGTTGTTACCTTAAACAACGGCGAAAACCGCTTTAACCCCGATTTTATCCGCGCTTATCTTGATGTTCTGGACAAAGTGGAAAACGAGACTTCAGCATTAACCCTCATTGTAACATCTTCCCATGATAAGATTTTTTCAAACGGTCTTGATTTAGACTGGCTCCTTCCTGTCATACAAAATAAAGATGTAGAGGCTGCAAAGAATTTTTTTTATTCCTTGAATGTCCTGTTTAGAAGAACCCTGATGTCTCCGATGCTGACCATAGCCGCCATAAACGGGCATGCATTTGCTGGGGGCGCGATTTACTCGTGCGCTTTTGATTTCAGGTTCATGCGGTCGGACAGAGGATTTTTCTGCGTTCCTGAAGTTGATCTTGGCATACCATTTTTGCCGGGAATGCTTGCATTGCTGAACCGGGCTGTGCCGAGGCGGAAGTTCGAGGAGTTGCAATTCACAGGAAAGCGCCTTACAGCCGTGGAATGCGCCGAAAACAATATCGTTGTGAAGGCATGCCACATAAATGATCTCATGAATGAAACGCTTGCGTTTGCAAAAAGCCTTAATAAAAGAAGGGCTGTAATTCTGGAGATGAAGAAAAGGATGCACGGAGATATACTGCATGCACTTGATGTTGAGGATGTTCCTTATATAGAATCGGGCACGTTTAATATTTAAGGATCGCCTCAAAAAAGAGTTGGTGATCTGAGGATTCAAGGGTTCGAGGGGCCAAGGATTCAAGTGAAAGGAAAGTCAGTCAGAACTTCAAAAGATACATGATTTGGATTTAGAGCTGGGATAGGAGGGAAAACATGAAGATATTCATCACAGGCGGTTCGGGTTTTATCGGTACCGGTCTATCCTCTTATTTTTTAGCAAATGACCACGCTGTTATCGCGGTGGGTGGGCGTGTTGCCGGCAAAACATTGTCACATCCCAATTTTAAATACATTTCTGCCGACACGACTAAAAAAGGCCCCTGGCAGGAGCGACTCAAAGATGTTAATGCGGTCATCAATCTTGCCGGAAGAAGCATATTCAAACGCTGGGATGAAAAATATAAAAAATCTATTTATGAAAGCAGGATTCTCACAACCCGAAATCTAGTTGAAGCTCTTCCTTCAGGCAGGGATATTACTCTTTGCAGCACTTCAGCCGCCGGTTATTACGGTGACAGAGGGGAAGATATTCTAACAGAGAGCGAGCCGTCAGGCCTTGATTTTCTGGCAAAGGTCTGCATGGATTGGGAAGAAGAAGCTTTCAAAGCAAAAAACAAAGGGATCAGAGTTGCCGCCATGCGTTTTGGTGTTGTTCTCGGAAGAGACGGCGGAGCACTGGAAAAAATGATACCTCCGATCCGCTTTTTTGTTGGCGGGCCCATCGGAAACGGCAGGCAGTGGCTCCCATGGATTCATATTGAAGACCTTATTTCAGCGATCATCTTTGTTCTTGAAAATAAGGAAGTAAACGGCCCGTTAAACTTTACCGCGCCGGAATCAACAAGAAATATTGAACTTGTAAAAACCATTGCCGGTATTCTTCACCGTCCGGCCTTTATACCGGCTCCTTCTTTCATGATCCGGCTTATTCTCGGAGAGTTTGGATCTTCAATTCTGGCAAGCCAGAGGGTAATTCCCGATAAACTTCTTAAATACGGCTTTAAATTCAAATATCCTGATATAAGAAGCGCTATTTCAAATATTATTTAGTTCCATCCGGAAATGGCCCTTTTGTGCGATCTCTGTGTCAATCTGCGGGATTTCTTGTGCGACGTACAAAGCGTATGTCTCCGCGCAATCCCTCGATTTCCTTGAGCTTGCCCAAAACTGC
>CAYODW010000007.1:0-59238 GCA_964402865.1 uncultured Desulfonema sp.
GGAAACTTATTAGCACAGCAACCGGCTGAAAGCAAGAGAACCGGAACAGAGTCTCCTTTGCCTTGCCTCATGACATAAACTGTGATAGCTGTTTCACCGCAAAAAATCTGAACGGCTTTTACCCTTTTTGTACTTCATTTTTTGTGTTTAAGGGCTTAAACAAGGAGAAAATTGAAAACAAAGCACTGGATCGTCTTCATCACCCTCGGCCTCATCTGGAGTTCATCATTCCTCTGGATCAAAATCGGCGTGCAGGAAATCGGCCCCACATCGCTGGTTGCCTTTCGTGTGTTATTTGGCGCACTCACAGCAGGCGCCGTTGCGCTCTATCAAAGATCAGCATGGCCGACTGATAAAAAAACCCTTATAAACTTTGCCATCATTGGACCTACCAGCCTAGCCATTCCCATCTTCTTCATCGCTTGGGGCGAGCAAACCATCGATTCAGCCGTAGCATCTGTTCTCAATGCCACAGTCCCGCTATTTACAATCGTCATTTCACACTTCTGGCTTCATGACGACAAAATGACTCCTCAAAAAGTGACCGGCCTGCTCATCGGCTTCGCAGGCATCCTTATCCTTTTCAGCAGGGACCTGCTCGACAGCAAGCACAGCAACGTCATAGGTCAACTTGCGGTCGTACTCGCAGCCCTTTTCTATGCGGGCAGCGCGGTCTTCACACGCAAGGTAACCGCACATGTGCAAGGCATGTCACGCAATGCGCTTCCACTCATTACCGCCACCTTCTTCATGTGGATCATAGGCCCAATCGCTGAAAAACCTTTTTTGATTCCCGCCCTTCCGATCACATGGATTGCCATCCTTTGGCTCGGCGTATTCGGTTCAGGCTTCGCCATGCTCATGTTTTATTATCTCCTTCATGAGATCGGTCCCACGCGTGCATCACTCGTCACATATATCTTTCCCGTTGGCGGCGTCTTTCTCGGCGTACTATTCCTCGGTGAACGTCTTACCTGGCAACTGCTAGCAGGCTCAGCCCTTATCGTCGCAAGCCTTTTTGTGGTAAATTACAAACCTTTGAATGTTTCGAAGATTAAAATTTGACAGCACCGGTTCAATTGCTCGCGTATTCACGTTTAGCTTTCCGGACCTCATTCTCATATACCTCTTTGGAAATCTTTCCAGCGCGGTAATCCTGCTTAAGATCCCGGATTTTTATCCCGTACTCATCTTTCAGATCCTGAACGATTCTCTTGTATTCCGATTTGGTTATTTTATTGGCCTGATAGGCGGATTTTGCTGAGGCTACATTCCATTTGACAGGCTCTGTTTTGCCGGCGGTTACTGATGAAACAGCCCTGGATTTCTCCGTTTTTCCCGACACCGTTGTCAACGGCTTTGGCTCCTCTCGCAATGCTTCGGCCGTTCCGGATTTTTTTGTCTCAATAAAAGCGGAACCCGACGGGCTGACCACTTTTGCATCATTTGTTCCATCATTCATTGCACGGTAAAAGACTATCCCGCCAAATACAACGGCGATAACTGCCAGTACATACATCGCGTATTTAGGGATACCACCGGGCAAAGAAATGCCCGACCGGGAAGAACTCGATTTCGGCATACGGTGATGCATGCCGCCGTATGGAAACAGCAGTTCGCTGCCTTGCTCGCCTGTTGCGGCAACGCGTTCAGGTATCAGCCGAGGAGTCGCAAATCGGGGAATACTGTAAAGGCGTATAGCTTGCGGAATCCCTTTGAGCTCTTTAAAGCCGACCTCCTGTGCAGGCACTTCAGCCTTGTTCATGGCCATGTAAACCGCTTCGCTCAGGTATATTTCATCGGCAGGAGCAACCCCTTCAATGCGTGACGCGACATTAACAGGTTCGCCGAAAATATCATTCTTTGTAACTCTCACTTCACCCAGGTTTGCGGCCACGCGTATATGAATGCGCTTCTCTTCCGGTGCATTCAGATTGTACTCATGCATTGCATCCTGAAGTGCCATGGAACAGAGCATGGCATCTGTTGGAGAACGGAAGGTGATAAGCAGCGCGTCGCCGATACTTTTAACCAGAACGCCCTTGAAACGCTTTATCATCGGAAGAAGGGTGCTGTCAAAAGTCTGCAGAAGATGCGCATTTTCGGCTCTCGACTGCCGGCTTGTTGTGGCAGTAAAACCGGCAATATCGACAAAGAGTATCGTTAGATTTTCAGTTTTTATATCCATACCCCCGACTTTCCACCTGTTTTCAGGCAGTATCAGAAATTATAAAAACCCCATTATTCGTATTATTTTATAGCTCAATTGCTATTGCGTGTCAAACAGGCTCAGGGAACTGCCGCTTTTATAAAGACATAACCACCGCTCCTGAAACCGAATGGTTGTAAAAGATTATGGTAATTGCTGAAAATGCCTTTGCAGAATGTGTCAAAAGTTATTTTATAAGGTCTCTCCTGCCCCGGATCAACGTCGAGAATTGTAACATCTCCCGTATTCGTATTAAAACCTCCGACTGGTGAAATGTGGGGTATGTTCAATGTCCGGAGAAAAGCGCCCTGGTCAAAGTGGGCTATGATAAGACAGTTGCCCTTTGTTTCAAAATCAGAAAGCCTGCTCTTAAGCGCTTTTATGATTTTTTCTTTTTGAAGCTGGTTTTCCGGGGCTCCTATAATTTCTATTTTTTCATATCTTATTCCGTAAGCATCAATGCTGCCCTTAACAATCTCTCCGAGGAGAGGAAGAGGAAGGCCGCGTTTTCCATTGTCTCCCTTTTCACTCATTCTTTCCTTCCAGTTTCCTGTCCTGACTTTTTCCAGAATATCCATCTGACTGACCGGGACAAAGTTGTCACCCTGCTTTTCTCTTAAGGCGTTCACGACCGAAACAACGGTTGCGACAGAGCAGGATGCCTCATGATATTGCTTCACATGGTGTTTTATAAGGGCTGTTTTAAGCTGATTACCGGCTGTTTGAAATGGATCGGAGATATACTCCGCTTCACTGCGGCCGAAAGCGCCTGTTCCAGTTATTTTGTGAAAAAAGTACATACTATGAAAAAAAGTATGTATGATGATTCTGCGAAGGTTCATATTTTTTTCTGCTGTTTTGTTTCATTTATCGGAATGCGGATAATAATCCTTTAATACATAATCTCCGGGATGAAAAGAAATATTGATGGCGGGAGTAAGATAATTTCAGTATCCGGATGTTCCCCTGTCCCTAAGCCGCCTTTGAAGTAAAGTGCTCTATCCAGGACATTACGGAAAGACCCAGAATAGTTGCAGCAATCAGCATTGCAACGAGTATCTCTTTCCAACGGCGCACAGGACGCCTTTCAGGCGACCGGCTGATAAACGGCAGCACAAGCAGCAGCACAGCCAGTGCGCCAGGGATGACCGCTGAACCAACAACGGTGAAAGGACCTTTGAAGATGCTTACCAGTTGATTGAGAAACAATACCCACCATTCCGGTTTTGGAACGAAGCGGGAGTCCGACGGATCGGCCGGATCGCCATACGGAACAGCGAACCAGAACCGGGTTGCGATACCGATGGCAAGCGTTACCACAATAAACAGCAGCAGCCAACGATTTGCCATATCCGGGAGCAGGGAAATGTTCCGTTTTGGAGATCGGGAAGGTGTGATCGGATCGGCAAGCCCTTTTAGTCTCAAAAAATAAAAATGCAAAGCCAGCAGGAATATAATACCCGCGGGCAAAAAAATCACGTGCAGAACATAAAACCGGGTCAGCGCCACAATGCCTGTACGTGGACCACCCTGCAGCAGATCAACCATAAACGGCCCGATCACCGGAACCGAAGAGATTATGCTGACCCGTACCCTGGTTGTCCAGAAACCTGCCTGCGTCCACGGGAGCAGGTCGCCTGTGATTATGGCCAGCGGAACAACCAGCAGCAGCAGCACACCGGAAACCCAGACCATTTCTCTGGGCGGTTTATAAGAACCGGTAAAAAATGTCCGGGTCATGTGCAGGAGCATGACTACAAGTAACAGGTTCCAGGACCAGTGATGGATACCCCGGATAACATCTCCGAACGGGAGATCAAATTCAGCATATTGAACACTGTCATACGCAGCTCCCGGGTAAGGGGAGTAATAGAGCGCCATAAATGCTCCGCTGAGAAAAAGCAGGATAACCAGAACAGTGGCAATCGACCCGCAGACCCGCTTCCATGTGAGTGCATCACCTGAAACAGTCGTGTTTTTCAGAAAGTCCACAGCATGATCCAAAGCGAGCAGTTTCAGCAATCCTTGTGCCTTGTTTTCAGAATTTTTCATACACTGCCTCAGTAATTTCGGTCTGACTTCAGGAATTTCAGGGTCAGCGGTTCAGTTGCTTTGGAGTGATCGTCACCCGCGTCATCAAACAGTCCCATGGCAAAACTGTATTGTTTTTTGGGATCGAAGATGACGTCATCATCATGACCGGTATTGAGCTTGCGGTACAGCATAAGAATCCAGCCGCCATCCTGATACCGGGAAACCGCACTGATGTCTGCACGGGAGCCGGCAGGCTTTCTGGGCATCCGGTAAGTTAGAACATCCCCGGGCTTGAAAATGGTGTAATCTGTAATTTCAACCGCATCTTCCGCCGGCAAAATTCCGGAATCGCCCCCGCTGCGCGTTGGTCCGGGCATGTACCGGGGTTTCGATTTATCCGCGACCTCATTTTTGATATCCCCGCCGCCACCCGAGTCCGAACGGCGTCCCGATTGTTTGTTGGGGTCGTATTCGCCCAGCAATCCAGGAATCGTCAGCCAGGAATCGTCCGCATACTTATACGGGTCGGACCTGGCAGCTTTCCAGTGCCATAAATCACCCATTTCAGAACCATTTCTTGTTGCCAGCACCCACTGATTTTTTGGCAGTTCAGGCGAACTATGACAGATTACCGCACACCCCCTGGTGGCAAATTTACTGATCCTGGTAATTTCAAAAAGGATCGCCAGACGGTCCTCATCCCCCGGAAGGTGTTTCCAGTTGATTCCGTCGAATATCCAAGACTGCTTAGTTACGCTTCGGGTTGGATCTTTCCACTTAAACAGCAGAAAGATCTCTGTGTCTGTGTAAGCCGCCTTTGCAGTCACCGTTTCTTTCTTGCCGGACAAAGCATCCCGCCCCTCCATGGGAATAGAGACTGCCTGTATATTTTTCCAGACAGGATCATCCAAACCCGCCGGAGCCGTCTTAATATGGGCAACCTCAACGGTCAACTGTGCCGCCTGTGCTATGCAATATATTCCGAAGCTCATGCATCCGATTATGAAAAACATCATTCCGAATGACAGCAACCGCCTCTTCATAATTGACGCTCCCGTAGTTTTTTCCGTGGCAGAGCATCTCCACAGACTGCTCTGCCGCAGCAAATCAAGAAAAACCTGAACAGCACATAAATTAACGGCCAAATTCAAGGGTAACCACTTCTGAGTCGTAGGAATTCTCATCTCCCGAATCATCGAACAGGGCGAGTGCAAACGGATATTTTTTCCGGGCATTGAAAACCACGTCATCATCATGACCGGTATCCAGTTTGCGGGATAACATGACAGTCCAGCCGCCGGCACCGTAGCTGCTGATTGCTTTGACATCGGCACGGGATCCGTCAGGTTTTTTCGGCATCTGATAGGTGATCACATCTCCGGCTTTAAAACCTGAGTAATCCTTGATTTCCACAGCATCTTCCATCAGGAGAAAGCCTGGAGCAGAGGGTTTCTTGCCGGGACCCTGCATGTAGAGAGGTCTGGATTTGTCCGCAGTTTCGTTTTTAACATCCCCGCCGCCGCCTGAATCGTTCTGACGTCCGGTCTTATCACCGGCAACCGTAAGCCATCCGTCATCAACAGCATTATACGGAGCTGACCGGGCGGCTTTCCATTGCCAGAGATCTCCTTTTTCAGCGGCGCTGGCAGTGGCAAACTTGAATTCTTTGGCTGGTTTCCCGGCAGGGCCATGGCAGGTTACCGCGCATCCTTTGGTTGCGAAATTGTTTATACGGTTTATCTCAAACAACAGCGATATGCGGTCTTCATTCCCTTTTCTATGGGACCACTTTTGTCCGTCGAACTCCCATGCCCCTTTGACGGTACTCTGCGTGGCATCCTTCCATTTAAAAAGGAAATAGACTGTGTCTGAGGTATAAAGCGCCTTTGCCGTCACATCTGCTTTTTTCCCGGCAAACTGTTCTTTACCCACAAAGGGAATCTTAATTGCTTTGGCTTTTTGCCAGGCCTGTGCATCCGGACCTGCCGGGATTTCCTTAACCATATTCGCAGTCAGTGTCTGTTCTGCTGAATCAGCAGTACTAGTCAATGAAACCAGGATAACGAAAAACATGGCCGCAACACATAATGCCATGCCTGTATTTAGTTGCTTTTTCATTGATATCCTCCTTTAATTTAGGTTTTGCACGAATCAGACAGTTAATAAAACTTTTACTTTTCCTTCCTCAATTTTATGCTCCAGAACCGTCAAGGGGCGGGTCGGAGGGCCTGCTACCGGTTTGCCCTCCAAGTTAAATCGGCCTGAGTGACAGGGACATTCAAAGATGCCGGCTTCTTCCCGCCAGATTACATTACAGGCAAGATGAGTGCATATAGATGAAAATACGGTCAATTTGCCATTTCCATCAGATTTGACCCAGACGAATCCTTTTTGCGGCAGCACAAGCCAGCCGTCCTTGACCATAAATTCATACGCTACCATATTCACTTTCCCGGTGGCTAAACCGCCTATTTCACCGATATCAATCCACTTGCCATCACCTTTGCCAAGCGAAGGCGCAATGACATATTTTGCAATTGGAATACCCGTTATAACTGCGGCCGCCCCGGTTAAAGCCGCCATTTTTAGAAATCCTCTTCTGTCAGAAATATGTGTTGTATTCATGTTCATTCCAAAGGGATAGAATTATTGGTAAGATATTTGACAGCTTCGTAAAAAGTCATTCTGCTGTGTTGCACTTCACCTTTCGTAATTGCAGCGTACGAAAAGTACGCTTCATTCCTCAAGATTCGTGCGGCTTGCATAATGAGCTTTTTACTTTGCCGTCTGAATTTCGACTTTTTACGGGACCATCATATTTCGGTTATTGTTAAGTTATTTTGAGTCCGGTCTCGAGTCGCAATAGCAAGCATTCACTCATAGGCTTGTTGCGGGAAATGCTTCAATATTAAGATAAACTAAACCTGTTTCTTTTGTTGTCAAGGAAATGGAATCAATGGCTAAGAGTTGAAATACCGAATGTTTATCTTGGGTGACGATTCGGAGACAGCAGGAGTAAGCCGGTTTTCAGCTATTCCACTCTGCGTAAAATATATACGACAATATCCTGATAATCAAGATAATTATGATTTCAATGATTATATTAAGTTTAAAGCATTTATACAGCTCCAGTCTTCCATGCGTTTTTCAGCTAATTCAATATCCTGCTTTTTCAATTGTTGCGTTTTCTTTGATAATGCATGTACCAACAAAATCTGATCAAATATCTTGAAAAAATAGAGGATGCGGAATTGGTTCGAACGATAATGTATTCTCAATTCTCTGATTTTACCCCTGACAATATCAGCGCAGGGCCGCTTAAGATTCGGCCCGTTCTCTTCCAATAGCGACAGATACGCGGTCACTTTAGTACGTGACTTCTTGTCTAATCCATCCAGGAAATCATAAAGCGTTGAATCGCCTCCAAGATTAGATCATACAAGCACACCTCCACGCCACGGATATTATATAAATCATGTTTGATGTATTGTCAGACGGATCTGGGGCTATGTCAACCTGAACATGGTTGTGCAGAATAGGCCGTCTGCAGCTGAGGATATCTGTTTTATTTTTATTATTCTATTATTGCCTTCCGACTTCAGCCTCGCGCCTCACGCCTTATCAAGCTTTTCCTTTAATATCCTGTTTACTATATCCGGATTGGCTTTGCCTTTTGTCTCCTTCATGACGCGGCCTATAAAAAATCCCACCACTTTTGTTTTGCCTGACTTGTAATCTGCGACTTCCTTTGGGCAACTCCCGATGAGTTTTATAATCATCTCTTCTATGGCGGATTCATCCGTAAACTGTACGAGGTCTTTTTCTTTGACGATTTCTTCCGGTGATCTACCTGTTTTTGCCATCTCCTCGAAAACGGTTTTCGCGATTTTTCCGCTTATGACATTCTGATCTATAAGTTTTAAAAGCCGGGCAAGGTTCGAAAAAGAAACAGGCGATTCTTCCATTGTTTTGCCTTCGGTATTCAAAAGACCGAGAAGCGCGCCCATAACCCAGTTGCTCACCTGTTTCGGATTATTGAATTCCATAACACAGGCTTCAAAATAGCCGGCAATCTCTATGGCTGAGGTAAGAACACCGGCATCATATTCCGGCAAACAGTATTCCGAAATGAATCGTTCTTTTTTCTGGTCGGGAAGCTCGGGAAGGCTGTTTTTGACTTCTTCTATCCATGTGTCGTCAATCACAAGCGGAAGGAGATCCGGATCGGGGAAATACCTGTAATCATGAGCTTCTTCCTTGCCTCTCATGGATGTTGTACAGTTTCTTGAAGGGTCCCAGAGCCTTGTCTCCTGCATAATATTGCCGCCTTCAAGCAAAACTTCTTTTTGCCTTTCAATTTCATACTGAATTGCTTTTTCGACATTTTTAAATGAGTTGAGGTTTTTAAGTTCTGTTCTTGTTCCGAAGGGCGCATCTTCTGACGGTCTTATTGACACGTTAGCATCGCATCTGAAGCTTCCCTCTTCCATGTTCCCGTCGCAGATATCAAGATATCTTAATATTGATCTGAGTTTTCGGAGGTACTCCCCGGCTTCTTCAAAAGTTCTTATGTCCGGTTCGCTGACTATTTCGATAAGAGGAACACCGGTGCGGTTAAAATCGACCATGGAATAAGGTCGGGAAGGATCGTGTATCAGTTTTCCGGCGTCCTCTTCCATGTGAATTCTTGTTATGCCGATTCTTTTTTTTGCGCCGTTTGTTTCTATGTTTATATGGCCGTTTTGGGCTATTGGAAGTTCATACTGGGAAATCTGGTATCCTTTAGGGAGATCGGGATAAAAATAGTTCTTGCGGGCGAACCGGCAGTTATTTGAAATGGTACAGTTAGTCGCGATTCCCATGCGCATTGCATATTCTACGACTTTTTTATTCAGCACCGGAAGCACACCGGGCATGCCGAGGCATACCGGGCATGTGTGAGTATTGGGAGGCGCGCCGAAAGATGTCGGGCATGAGCAGAATATTTTTGTTTTTGTTTTAAGCTGGGCATGAACTTCAAGTCCTATCACCGCTTCAAATTGCATACTAATAAATCCTTGTTTCACATTCCTGCAGGCAAAGTTTATGGTTTAAAGTTAAGGGGCTCCGTTTTTTTATTTCACATCGAATATAAAGAGATGGCACATTGGTGTCAAGCCATAAGGCCTTTTTTTTGTTTTGTTTTGACAAAATATTGTATACATGTTTATAGGTTGCCACGTTGAGGCCTTGCAGAACATCCTCTTTTGCCCGATTACTTTAAAGACTTGGTTTCTGGTCTCTGGTTTGTAGTTTCTGGCTTATTCTTTTAACCAGAAACCAGGAACTATGAACCAGAGACCTAAGCCTTTATTATCGCCTTCCTTGTACTTGGTCAAAATTGAATGTTCTTCAAAGGTCTCGCTTTAAAAAACGAAGGACGATATAAATGAAATATTTCCTGTGTGTTATCGGAATGGTTATGATTGTCGAAGGCCTCCCGTATTTTGCTTTTCCTGAAAAGATGAAAAGCTGGGTGGTAAAAATTGCTGAAATGCATGAAAATGCTTTGAGGATTATGGGATTATTACTTATGATCACGGGCATTTTTCTGATCTTTCTGGGGAGGCGGTAAGAGTGTTTTCCCTGTCCGATTACGATTATAATCTTCCGGAAGAATACATAGCGCAAAAACCGGCTCCGTGCAGGGACAGGTCAAAGCTTTTGTTCCTTGACAGAAAAACCGGAGAGATAGCCCATCATGAATTTTTCGATATTTCTGATTTTATTTCATCAAAAGACGTTCTTGTTATTAACAACACAAAGGTAATTCCCGGCCGGTTATTCGGGAAAAAGGATACTGGAGGAAAGGCCGAAGTTCTTATATTAGATTATGCAGGAGGAGCAAGAAAGGAATCCGATAAAGGAGCGTTTACCTGTGAATGCCTTGTAAAAGCTCCAAAGCCGCCAAAGCCCGGTTCATTTATTTTATTTGATAAGGAACTTAAGGCGGAAGTTATAAGAGCAAAAGAGGGTATTTGTATGCTCCGGTTTTCATGCCCCGGCAATTTTGAGGATCTGATCAACGAAACAGGTCATGTTCCGCTTCCGCCATATATAAAGCGCAATGATAACGGCAATGATTCGCTGGATGATAAAACATCCTATCAGACAATATATGCGGTATGTAACGGAGCTGTTGCGGCGCCTACGGCCGGACTCCATTTTTCAAAAGAACTGCTTGAAACGATTAGATCAAAAGGCGCCGGAATAGCTGAGATCACACTGCATGTCGGCTATGGAACTTTTCTTCCTGTAAGAGTTGAAGATATCAGGAAACACAAGATACATTCAGAACGGTTTGAAATATCAGAGGATGCCGCTGATACAATAAATAAGGCAAAAGCTGCCGGAGGAAAAGTTATCGCGGTCGGAACTACGTGCGTCCGAACACTCGAATACTCATCCGACAGTGCTGGAAAAATTTTTGCCGGAAGCGGAAAATGCGATCTTTTTATATATCCCGGATATAGTTTTAAAGCTGTTGACGCGATGATTACAAATTTTCATCTGCCGAAGTCAACGCTCATTATGCTTGTGTCAGCTTTTGCGGAAAGGGAGAAAGTGCTTTCAGCGTACAGGGAGGCTATATATAAAGGATACAGGTTTTACAGTTATGGCGATGCTATGTTTACGGCTTAGTAAAAAGTCGTTCTGCTGTGTTGCACTTCATCTTTCGTCATTGTAGCGTACGAAAAGTACGCTTCATTCCTCAAGATTTGTGCGCCTTGCATAATGAGCTTTTTACTTTGCCATCCGAATTTCAACTTGTTGCAAATATGTTATGTTTGATTTTACGGTAGTTTCAGAATCAAAAAAAAATAGTGCCAGGGCCGGGCTGATGAAAACATCTCACGGGGTTGTGGAAACTCCGGTGTTCATGCCTGTTGGAACACTTGCGTCCGTAAAATCATTATCTCCCGAGGAAATTACGGGAGCTGGAGCAAGCATAATCCTTGGAAATACTTACCATTTGTATTTAAGGCCCGGCTGTGACGTTATAAATCTTTTTTCCGGACTACACGGTTTCATGAACTGGAAAGGGCCAATATTGACCGACAGCGGCGGGTTTCAGGTCTTTTCGCTGGCAAAACTTTCAAAAATAACGGATGAAGGCTACACGTTCCAGTCCCATATTGACGGATCAAGCCATATTCTTACACCGGAGAAAGCTGTGAAAGTTCAGATTTCTTTAGGTTCTGATATCATGATGTGCCTTGATCAGTGCATAAAATATCCGGCGGAAAAAAAGGAAGCGCAGGCCGCTCTTGACCTGACAACCGTGTGGGCCGGGAGATGTAAAAAAATATGGGAAGAAAAAGGCAAAAACAGAAACGCTCTTTTTGGAATTGTACAAGGTGGTATGTATAAAGAACTCCGGGAAAAATCCGCTTTTGATCTTGTAAAAATGGAGTTTTCCGGTTATGCACTGGGTGGTTTAAGTGTCGGTGAACCGGTTGATATAATGCTCGAAATGGCTGATTTCTCGCTTCCAAAGCTTCCTTCGGGAAAACCAAAGTATGTTATGGGTGTCGGGACACCTGAAAACCTTGTTGAACTCGTTGCGCTTGGAGCCGATATGTTTGACTGCGTCCTTCCCACAAGGAATGCAAGAAACGGCCAGATGTTTACCGATCATGGTACTATAAATATTTGTAATGCGCGCTTTAAATATGACACGAAGCCAATTGAAGAAAGGTGCCTTTGCTATACCTGCCGCAATTATTCGAGGGCATATCTGAGGCATCTTTTTATGGCTAAAGAAATTCTTGCCTATCGCTTGAATACAATTCATAATATTTATTATTATACTAAACTCATTAAAGACATGAGAACGGCAATATTAAATGATGCATTCGATGTGTTCAGGAAGGAATTTTACAGGAGATGGCATGAGGCGTAAATACCGAACATCGAATATCGAATATCGGAGTTCGAGGTACGATGTACGAAATTCGATATTCAAAAGTTAGGAGGATATCATGAAAGAGCTGGTGGAAGATGCAATAAAAAAAATCAGACCCATGCTTCAGAAAGACGGCGGAGATGTGGAGCTTGTAGATGTAATTGAGGGTGTGGTCAAGGTGCGCCTGAAAGGCGCTTGCGCGGGATGCCCCATGTCTCAGATGACATTAAAAAACGGAATCGAAAGATTTTTAAAGCAAGAGATTCCCAGCGTCAAATCAGTGGTATCTGCATAAGGGAAAGACAAAAGGCGCGAGGCGAAAGGCGAAAGAGAAAAGAACGGGAAAGGAGTTTTTAAAACATGTCCATTGCAAAAAATATTGAGAATATTATTTCCAAGTCATCCTGGATAAGAAAGATGTTTGAGGAAGGTGCCCGCCTTAAGGCGGAGCATGGCGCAAAAAATGTTTTTGATTTCAGCCTCGGCAATCCGAACGTTCAGCCGCCCGAAAAATTCAGAAAAGTACTTGCGAATACCGTTAATTCTCTGGGATACGGGGATCATGCCTATATGTCCAATACAGGCTATCCTCATGTACGCAAGGCGGTTTCTGCATATCTTTCCGGAGAACAGGGGGTGCCTGTAACTGAAAACGAAATTATCATGACCTGCGGAGCTGCCGGCGCACTTAACATTATTCTAAAAACAATACTGGATCCTGGCGATGAGGTTATTACTCCAGCCCCCTGCTTCGTGGAATATGGTTTTTACGCCGGAAACCACGGGGGAGTTTTAAAGACCGCGTCCACAAATAAAGATTTCTCCCTTAATATGGAATCTCTTTCTTCAGCAATAACCGGAAAGACAAAGGCGGTTTTGATCAATTCTCCGAATAATCCGACAGGTCAGATATATTCAAGAGAAAGTTTGATGGAGCTTGGAGAACTCTTGACCCAAAAGGGGAAAGAATACGGAAAGACAATTTATCTTCTGTCGGATGAGCCTTACAGGAAAATAACCTACGACGGCGTAAAGATGCCCGGCATTTTTACCTGTTACAATGAAACGATAATTGCAACTTCTTATTCGAAGGATATATCTATTCCGGGCGAACGAATCGGTTTTGCGGCAGTTAATCCTGCCGCAACTCATAAGAATGAGCTTTTAGGCGGAATGGCGCTTGCCAACAGGATTCTCGGATTTGTGAATGCGCCTGCGCTAATGCAGCGCGTTGTTGCTTCAATGCAGGGAGAAAGCGTAGATGTCTCGGAATATGCGAGAAAAAGAGAGCTTTTATGTAACGGGCTTGCGGAATGCGGATATAAATTTGTAAAACCGCCCGGAGCCTTTTATCTGTTTCCGGAAACTCCCATTGAAGATGATGTAAAGTTTGTACGGGCACTGCAGGAAGAGTTGATTCTGGTTGTTCCCGGAAGCGGATTCATGGGGCCCGGCCATTTCAGGATCGCTTTCTGTGTCGATGATGAGACTATTAAAAATGCCATGCCCGGGTTTAAAAGAGTTTTCAATAAATTTGCATAGCCAGGGGCAAGACTCAAGATGCAGGATGAAACTTAAAATATGCAACTTGAAATTTCGAACCACCAACAACGAGTCACGAATTACAAATCAGTACAAAGGAGTTTTACACATGAAGATTCTTAAAATAGATCATCTTGGAATTGCCGTTAACAGCATCGGAGAAGGAAAAAAATTCTGGACGGATGTTTTGGGACTCAAATTTGAAGGTTCTGAAACGGTTGCCGAACAAAAAGTAACTACCGCTTTTTTCCCGGTGGGTGAGAGCGAGGTCGAACTCCTGGAATCGACCGCCCCTGACGGGCCTGTAGCAAAATACATAGAAAAAAAAGGGGAAGGAATTCAGCATATAGCCTTCCGTGTTGAAAACATCGAAGAGGCGCTCGTGGAGCTGAAAGAAAAGGGCATAAGGCTTATAGATGAGAAGCCTAGAACCGGCGCCGGTGGAGCAAGGATCGCCTTTCTTCACCCTAAATCGACAAACGGCATTTTAGTGGAGCTGTGTGAAAGGTAAAAAAAGTGAATAGTGAATGGTGAATAGTTGGAAGCCTGAAGGCTGAAGTCGATAATAACCTTCAGCCTATCTACCTTCGGGCTTTTAAACAAACATAAGATTTGAAACGGTTTACTATGTGCGAATTACGATGTACTAATCGCGAGTTAAAGGAGCAATATATGTCTGAAAAACCTGATTTAAAAAAATGGGCTGAACTTGGCGCAAAAGAGATCAAAAAACCTGTTGAATCCCTTAACTGGAAGACGCCTGAAGGGATACTTGTAAAACCCCTTTATACGGCTGAAGACCTTGAAGGTCTTGAATTCGTCAATTCTCTTCCGGGATTTTATCCCTATGTGAGAGGGGTCAAGGCCACGATGTACTCCGGAAGGCCTTGGACGGTGAGGCAGTACGCAGGCTTTTCAACCGCCAAGGACTCGAATGAATTTTACAGGAGAAATCTTGCCGCCGGGCAGAAAGGGCTTTCCGTTGCCTTCGACCTTGCCACCCACAGAGGCTACGATTCGGATCATCCAAGAGTTGTGGGCGATATAGGCAAGGCGGGTGTCGCTATCGATTCGGTTGAAGACATGAAGATACTTTTTGACCAGATACCCCTTGACGAGATGTCGGTCTCAATGACCATGAACGGCGCTGTTCTCCCCATACTCGCGAGTTATATTGTGGCAGCCGAAGAGCAGGGCGTTTCACAGGACAAATTAAACGGAACGATTCAGAACGATATATTAAAGGAATATCTTACAAGAAACACCTATATCTATCCTCCCGAACCCTCCATGAGGATAGTATCCGACATAATAGCTTATTGTTCTAAACATATGCCGAAATATAATACAGTGAGCATAAGCGGTTATCACATGATGGAAGCAGGCGCTAACTCAGTTTTACAGACTGCCTTTACAATGGCCGATGGTCTTGAATATGTGAAGGCGGCGCTTGCGGCCGGTCTTGATATAGATGATTTTGCTCCACGCCTTTCCTTTTTCTTCGGAATAGGAATGAATTTTTTTATGGATATCGCTATGCTGAGAGCGGCGCGTTTCCTTTGGGCCGACATGATGCGCCGGTTTAATCCCAAAAAGCCACAGTCCCTTATGCTGAGGACACATTGCCAGACATCCGGATGGAGTCTTACCCTTCAGGACCCGTACAACAATATCATACGCACAACCCTCGAGTGTCTATCCGCTGTGCTGGGTGGAACCCAGTCCTTACATACAAATTCATTTGACGAAGCCGTCGGCCTTCCAACCGATTTCTCTGCTAGGATTTCAAGAAATACACAGATCATCGTTCAGGAAGAATCTCAGATTTGCCATGTTGTAGATCCTCTCGGCGGTTCCTATTATGTTGAAGCGCTTACCGATGCTATTGTCCGTGAGTCGAAAAAAATATTAAAAGAGGTTGAAGATCTTGGCGGAATGACCAAAGCCATACTGACCGGCATGCCCAAGATGAGGATAGAAGAATCGGCCGCAAGAAATCAGGCGAGAATAGACCAGGGTAAAGATGTAATTGTCGGGGTAAATAAATATTTAATCAAGGAGGAACCCCAGGTTGATGTGCTTGAGGTTTCAGGCAATGTGAGGGATGAACAGATTGCAAGATTAAAGGAAATAAAGGCAATAAGAGACCCTGTTGCGGTTCAAAAAGCCCTTGAAGCTGTAACAAGCTGTGCAACATCAGGCGGTAACCTTCTTGAGGTGTGCATTCCGGCGGTACGCGCGAGGGCGACTGTCGGAGAGATTACGGAGGCAATGGAAAAAGTATTCGGCAGATATGTTGCCACGACCCAGTGTATCTCGGGAGTATTTGCCTCTGAATACGGAGACAGCCAGATTATTGCCTCTATCAGGAAAAGAACGGATGATTTTCTTGAAAAAGAAGGAAGAAGACCCAGAATCCTTGTTACAAAGATGGGGCAGGACGGGCATGACCGGGGTATCAAGGTTGTTGCTACGGCATTTGCTGATCTTGGGTTTGATGTTGACATAAGTCCTATGTTCCAGACTCCGCTTGAAGCAGCGCGCATGGCTGTTGAAAATGATGTTCATGTTGTAGGTGTGTCCAGCCTTGTGGCAGGACACAAGGTGCTGGTTCCAAAGTTAATTGAAGCCCTGAAAGCCGAAGGAGGAAGCGATATTCACGTTGTGGTTGGAGGAATCATTCCTTCTTCCGACTATGCTTTTCTCTATGAAAGCGGTGTTTCGGGAATATTCGGTCCCGGTACAGTAATTACTGATTCCGCCAACAAGGTGCTAAACGCACTGTTTGAAAGCAGAAAATAAAAACAGAACATCGAAGTTCGAATATCGAATATCGGATTCCACACTACGATTTACGAAATTCGATGTTCGAACCAGAAACCAGAGATCTAAATCATATGCCGGAAAAAAATATTTCAGAAGATCCGCAATATTATATCAGGGGAGTCCTTGAAAGAAACAGGCGGATACTCGCAAAAACCATAACGCTTATAGAAAGCTCGCACCCATTCCATCAGGATCTTGCAAGGTCTATTCTCGATGGCCTGATTGCAAATACCGGGAAAGCCGTTCGCCTGGGAGTTACGGGTGTTCCGGGTGTTGGAAAAAGCACATTCGTTGAGAGTCTCGGTATGATGCTTGTAAAAAAAGGCCATCGTTTGGCGGTTCTTGCTGTTGATCCAAGCAGCAGAAGAAGCGGTGGAAGCATCATGGCAGACAAAATGCGCATGGAAAAGCTTTCCGTAGAGGAAAATGCTTTTATCAGACCCTCTCCTTCGGGGACCACCCTCGGAGGAGTTGCAAGAAAAACAAGGGAAGCAATGCTCATTTGTGAAGCAGCAGGTTTTGACGTTATAATAGTTGAAACTGTTGGCGTCGGACAGTCTGAAACGGAGGTTTCATGCATGGTCGATTTTTTTCTTGTTCTTATGCTTGCAGGAGCGGGTGACGCCATTCAGGGGATAAAAAAAGGAGTGTTGGAACTCGCAGACGCGGTTGCCATAAACAAGGCCGACGGGGACAATATCGAAAAGGCAAAAAAAGCAAGGAAAGAATATGAAGCAGCCCTTCGTCTTTTAGCTCCATCGACTCCGACCTGGACTCCTCCTGTTGTCACATGCAGTTCAGTTGAAATGACAGGGATAAATGAAATCTGGAGCATAGTGCTTGATCACAGGGATAAAATGATAAAGAGCGGAGAACTTGATATAAACAGAAAAAAACAGTCTGTTAACTGGATGTGGTCTCTTGTGGAAGAAGGGTTAAAGGATATGTTTTTCAGCAATTCAGATGTAAAAAAGCTTCTTCCAAAAATAACTCGGGATGTTGAAAAAGGGATGAAAACGCCTACGGTTGCCGCCTGTGAACTTCTTTTTTTCTTGACAGAAACAGCAAGTAAAAGGATAGTCCGACCTTATAAAGGATTGATTTACAGAGACCGGCTATAGTAAATTGAAAACCAAATACCATATGAAAGGAACTTTGTTATGGGTATTGTGAAAGATAAAATTAAGGATCTTAAAGAGCGCGAAGCAAAGGTCCTCAGAATGGGCGGCGAAAAGGCGGTTGCCAAACACCGGGACAAAGGACGCCTTACAGCAAGGGAACGACTTGATTTATTGTTTGATCCTGGTACGTTCCGCGAAATAGATATGTTTGTTGCGCACCGGTGTGTTAATTTTGACATGGATAAGGTTGAAATACCTTCAGATGGTGTTATCACGGGGCATGGCCTTATTGATAGGAGGCCGGCTTTTGCATTTTCCCAGGATTTTACATCAAGGGCCGGCAGCCTTGGCGAAATGCATTCAAAGAAAATCTGCAAGGTCATGGATCTTGCGTTAAAAGCCGGGGTTCCTTTTATAGGGATAAACGATTCGGGAGGCGCGAGAATACAGGAAGGTGTCGATGCTCTTTCCGGATACGGCCAGATTTTTTACCGGAATTCTCTCGCCTCGGGTGTTATACCCCAGATATCGGCTATAATGGGGCCGACCGCAGGAGGCGCGGTTTATTCGCCCGCAATGACAGACTGGGTGTTTATGGTAAAAAACAGCAGTTACATGTTTATTACAGGACCTGAGGTTATCAAATCCGTTACGGGCGAAGAGATATCCTTTGAAGATCTTGGCGGAGCAATGACCCATAATGAAAAGAGCGGAGTTGCCCAGTTTGCTTGCGAAAGCGATGAGGATGCAATTACTAATATCAAAAAACTTCTTTCCTATCTTCCTTCCAACAACATGGAGGATCCTCCAGTGATTCCGACCGGCGATGATCCTGCCCGCACTGATCCTCTGCTTGATGATATAATTCCCGACAGCCCGAACCAGTCATATAATATGAAGGAGGTTATCCGGGCGATAGTCGATAACGGAGAGTTCTTTGAGCCTCATGAATATTTTGCCCAGAATATAATAGTATGTTTTGCAAGGCTGAACGGCAGGACAATAGGAATCATAGCAAATCAGCCGAAAGTAAAAGCCGGATGCCTTGATATTAACGCGTCCGACAAGGCAACAAGATTTATCAGATTCTGTGATTCATTCAATATCCCGCTTCTTACCATTGCGGATGTTCCAGGGTATCTTCCCGGAAGCGACCAGGAGTGGAATGGGATAATCCGTCATGGCGCAAAGCTTCTCTGGTGCTATTCGGAAGCTACAGTCCCGAAAATGCTTCTTGTTACCCGGAAAGATTACGGCGGATCATATCTTGCAATGTGCTCAAAAGATCTCGGCGCCGATATGGCTTTTGCGTGGCCGTCGGCTGAAATCGCAGTTATGGGCGCAGCAGGTGCAGCCAATATAATTCATCGAAAGGAAATAAATGATGCCGGGGATTCCGCGGAAAAGCGGAAAGAAAAGATTAAGGAATACGAGGACCTTTTTTCAAATCCTTACTGTGCCGCAAGAAGAGGCTATATAGACGCCGTTATTGTACCTAGCAGTACAAGGCCTCGCCTGATAGAGGCTCTTGAGGTTATGTGCAGCAAACGCGAGATAAGGCCTCCCAAGAAACATGGGAATATTCCGGTATAAAGCTCATTTGTGCCACAGAGAATAAAGGGTTTGTCAAAGTTGATGGCTTCGTAATAAGCAAGAGTTTGACCTTTTTATCATTCCCGCGAAAGCGGGGCACGTAGTGAAGCGGCACCGCTATCCTGTAAATTCAATCTATTCTGAACTCCCGTTTCCCGGGAGTGACGGGATTTTGACTTTTTACGGGTCGGAGAATGGGCTGATCCGAATCGCCGGAAAATTATAAGGAAGAATAATAATGGATAAAAAAACAAAAATAGCCGCTGCAATTTCAGCAGCCGTGATGAACTATATATATACTGAAGAAGAGATTCTAACGATCCGGCAGGCTGCTTTGGAGTCAGGGCAATCCGCCCCGGGCGCAGCACAGGCTGTCCCTCTGCCTCCCTTTAATATCTGGAGTGTAAGCGGGAGGCAGGCTGTCATGCAGACACGGACCCTGATGCAGTTGAGGGTTTTTGGCAGGGGCAGGCAATAGGCGAGAGGCGTGAAGGGAAATCGAAGCACTATGTACGAAATTCGATGTACTTACCAGGAACCATGAAATAAGAACTCAACAGAGATTGAATAGAGCAAATGTCTCGATAATATATTCAAGAGGAGAACTAAAACATGAGCGATCACGATAAAGTAAAAAAAGCACCGATGGATTATAGAAAAGAGAGGCCGAAAGCGAAAAATCCTGTAATGATTGAAGACCTCACATTACGCGACGGTCACCAGTCTCTTTTTGCGACAAGAGGGCGGACCGAAGATATGATTCCAGTTGCGGAGATGATGGATGAAGTAGGGTTCTGGGCAATGGAGACCTGGGGTGGCGCGACTTTCGATACAATGCACCGGTTTTTGAATGAAGATCCATGGGAAAGAATCAGGACATTGAAAAAATATGTAAAAAAGACTCCTTTCTCCATGCTTTTAAGGGCTCAGAATCTTGTCGGTTACAGAAATTATGCCGATGATGTTGCCCGTGCATTTGTCGAAAGAGCTGCTGCAAACGGTATGGATATTTTCAGAACATTTGATGCTTTGAATGACTACCGCAATTTTGAAACTGTTGTCCCTGTCATAAAAAGCTGCGGGAAGCATTTCCAGGGTTGCATGTGCTATTCTCTCACAGAAGCCAGGATGGGCGGAGATGTATATACTCTTGAATATTACGTCAGCAAGGCCAAAGAACTCGAGAAGATGGGGGCAGACAGTGTATGCATTAAAGATATGGCGGGACTGATAGCTCCATATGATGCGTATGACCTGGTAAAGGCACTGAAAGCGGCTGTGAAAGTTCCTATCCATCTTCACAGCCATTTTACTTCCGGTATGGCATCGATGTCTCATTTAAAAGCTATTGAGGCCGGAGTGGATATAATAGACACCTGCATGACGCCATATGCTTTCAGGACTTCTCATCCTGCAATAGAGCCGCTTGTTATGGCGCTTCTCGGCACAAACAGGGACACCGGTTTTGATATCAGGCAGCTTGCAGCCATAAACGAAATTCTCGAAAGAGATATTCTTCCCAAGTACAAGCATCTTCTTGATGATTCGAAAGTTTCAACCATAGATATAAATGTTCTTCTGCACCAGACTCCCGGCGGTATGCTCTCCAATCTTGTTAACCAGCTTAAAGAGATGGATGCCCTCGACAAGATAAACGAGGTTTATACGGAGCTTCCTAAAGTCAGGAAGGATTTGGGTCAGATTCCTCTTGTTACACCTACCAGCCAGATAGTGGGAATTCAGACGGTTAACAACGTCCTTTTTGGTGATGAAAAAGACAGGTACAAAATGATTACAGCCCAGGTGAAAGATCTGTGCTACGGCCTTTACGGGAAAACAGCGGTTCCCATCAATCCCGAGCTGCAGGAGAAAGCTCTTAAAGGATATCCGCGCGGAGAAAAGCCGATCACATGCAGGCCTGCCGAGGTTATAGAGCCTGAACTTGAAAAGGCAAAGGAAGAAGTCAAGGATCTCACTGCCGATATCGATGATGTGCTCATTTATGCGCTTTATCCTGTTACAGGGAAAAAGTTTTTAAAATGGAAATACGGCAAAGAAGAACCACCTGCCGAGGTAAAACCCAGAACTCTTGAGCAGGTGAAAGCCGAGCAGGAGATAATTGCAAAGGCAAAGGCCGGCAAGCTTTTTGAAAAGGCTGAAAAGAAAGAGGCTCCTGCAAAGGGGGACAGGCTCCGCAATTTCAATGTATTTGTGGATGGTGACTATTACGAAGTTGGTGTTGAGGAGATAGGAGGGGCGCCGGTTATAAGCTACATGCATCAGATTCCTGCAGCCGCAACTCCTGTTCAGAAACCTGCCGCCCCTGTGTCTACGGTTGCAGCTAAACCGGCTGCACATGCCGCGCCTCCAAAGGCTCCCATGCCTGAAGCGGTTCCCACGGAAGTAGGTGCGGGAGTCACACTGAACGCTCCCATGCCGGGCATGATTGTATCCTATGAGAAGAATGTTGGTGATCACGTTAAAAAAGGGGATACGGTTGTAATACTTGAAGCGATGAAGATGGAAAACGCTCTTCCTGCTCCTGTTGAAGGGGTTATCAAGGCTGTTAACTTCAAGAGCGGGGATTCAGTGCCTAAAAACGCAGTACTATGCATAATCGGATAGAAAAAAGGCGTGAGGAACGAGGCATGAGGCGGAAGATGTGAATCGTGGATCGTGAATCGTGGGTCGAGAAGATCTGACAACGCACCACGAACTACTAAACACAAACAACGATCAGCGAAGTTCGATGTACGAATAATAAGGAAATAATGGAATGAAAATTCATGAGTACCAGGCAAAAGATTTGTTCAAAAAATACAATGTTCCTGTTCCTGCAGGCGGAGTTGCATTTACACTCGAAGAAGCAGCCGGAATTGCAGGTACTCTTGGAGGATTTCCGGTTGTTGTTAAGGCTCAGATTCATGCGGGAGGCCGCGGCAAGGGAGGTGGCGTAAAGCTGTCCAAGTCCCTTGAGGAAGTAAAATATAGTGCATCCGGCATACTAGGCATGAATCTTGTAACTCATCAGACCGGTCCTGAAGGAAAGCTTGTAAAAAAGGTGCTTGTTGAGCAGGGACTCGATATTCAAAAAGAGCTTTATCTCGGAATTATTCCAGACAGAGCTTCAGCCAAGATTGTTATTATGGCAAGTGAAGCCGGAGGGATGGATATCGAGGAGGTTGCGGAAAAGAGTCCCGAAAAGATCATCAAGATATATGTAGATCCCCTTGCAGGAATTTATCCGTACCATTGCAGGGATGCGGCTTTTGGCCTTAACCTGCCCGCAGGTGCTGTAAAAGAATTTTCTGTTATGCTGAAAAATCTTTACAGCCTTTTTGTTGACTACGACTGCTCTCTTCTGGAAATAAATCCTCTTGTCATAACTGCAGCCGGCGCTGTTATTGCCCTTGATGCAAAGATAAACTTTGATGACAATGCTCTTTTCAGGCATAAGAATATCCTGGAATACAGGGATTTTGATGAAGAAGAACCTCTTGAGGTTGAGGCATCCAGGTTCAACCTGAATTATATAAAGATGGACGGGAATGTCGGGAACATGGTAAATGGCGCCGGCCTTGCAATGGCTACAATGGATCTTATCAAGCTTGCAGGCGCTGAGCCGGCAAACTTCCTCGATGTAGGCGGCGGCGCCAGCGCCGAGATGGTAGAAAACGGCTTCAGGATTATTCTTGGAGATAAGAATGTCAAAGGTATCTTTATTAATATTTTCGGCGGTATTTTAAGGTGCGATGTCCTTGCAGAAGGTGTAGTTCAGGCGGCAAAAAAGACAGGCATAAATGTGCCTGTTGTAATACGAATGGAAGGGACAAATGTTGAGGTGGGGAGGAAGATCCTTTCCGAATCAGGGCTGAATCTTATTACGGCCGTTGATTTACAGGATGCCGCGCAAAAAGTTGCACAGATAGTGAGAGTTTGACTATCAACAGCCTTCAGTCTAAACAACCTTAATATATACACAATTCTATGAGGCTTTTATACAAGCGAGGTAATTTAAAGTGAGTATTTTTGTAAATAAGAATACGCGTCTTGTTGTTCAGGGGATAACAGGGAAAGAAGGGCAATTCCATACACGCCAGTGTTTTGCCTATGGAACCGGTGTTGTTGCCGGAGTTACCCCCGGAAAAGGCGGCCAGAAAATGGATGATATACCTGTTTTTAATACTGTAAACGAAGCAGTGAAAAAAACAGGAGCTGACTGCAGCATGATCTTCGTCCCGCCTTCTTTTGCAGCAGATGCCATACTGGAAGCGGCTGATGCCGGAATTGGGCTTATCGTTGCAATTACGGAAGGTATCCCGGTATTGGACATGATGAAAGTAAAAAATTATATCTCGGGCAAAAAGAGCCGCATAATAGGGCCAAATTGCCCCGGCATAATTACCCCGGGTGAGTGCAAGGTCGGTATAATGCCGGGACATATTCATAAACCTGGGGGTCCTATAGGAGTTGTTTCAAGATCAGGGACTCTCACGTATGAGGTTGTTCACCAGCTTACGCAAAAGGGCATCGGGCAAACAACATGTATCGGAATAGGCGGAGACCCTGTAAATGGGACCAATTTTATCGACTGCCTGGATGCCTTTCAAAAAGATCCTGAAACAAAAGGGATTGTAATGGTCGGAGAGATAGGCGGAACAGCCGAAGAAGAAGCTGCAGAATTTATATCAAAGAATGTCACGAAACCGGTTATTGGCTTTATTGCGGGACTGACCGCTCCGCCGGGGCGAAGAATGGGGCATGCCGGCGCAATAATAAGCGGAAGAAGTGGGACGGCTCAGGGAAAAATTGCTGCTATGAAGAAAAGCGGCATCCATATTTGCGAGAATCTGGGTGTTCTTGGTAAACTCTGCGCTTCGGTGTTCGGCTATGCATGAAATGGGCATAGCAATGGAGATTGTTGATATTGCTGCGGCTTCAATTCCGAAAGATGTTGAGAATATTCAGGTGGAAAGAGTTAATATCAAGGTAGGGAAGCTTTCCGCCGTTGTGCCAGAGAGCTTGAAATTCTGTTTTGATATAGTGGTCAAAGATACGCCTCTTTCAGGCGCAATACTTGTAATAGAAGAAGTTCCTGTAGTTGCAAGATGCAATGAATGCTCTGCCGAATGGACAATAACAGGGCCGGTCTTTACCTGCATAAAATGCAGCAGCGGTTCCATACAGATTCTTTCGGGCAGAGAACTGGATATAGTCTCAATAGAAATTGCAGACCAATAACATTTGGTTATTGGTTTCTGGTTCATGGTTTCTGGTTGCTTGAAACATCGCCTTGCTGGGATGATTTTCACTTGAATCCTCTAACCCTCGGCCCCTTTTCTTTGGGTAATCGGGAAAAAATATTCGAAGTAATATACATAGGAATAATACAATGGAAATAAAGGTTGTACGAAAAGTTCTGGATGTCAACGATACAATGGCCCAGCAGAACAGGAGCCGTTTTGCCGATGAAAAAGTCTTTGTGTTAAATGTCATGAGTTCTCCCGGTTCAGGGAAAACCACCACGCTTGTGAAGACAATTTCACGCCTTTTGCCGGAAATAAAATGTGCTGTTATAGTCGGTGATATTTGTTCAACTATTGATGCTGACCGTCTGTCTGTGACAGGAGTGCAGGTTGTTCAGGTAAATACCGATGAATTTGGCGGAGACTGCCACCTTGCCGCCCATGTTATAGGTAATGCTGCAAACAGCATAGATTTAGACGCCGTTGACCTTCTGATTGTTGAAAATGTCGGGAACCTTGTCTGTCCGGCTGAGTTTGACATAGGTGAAGATGCCAGAGTAGTTGTTTTAAGCGTTACGGAAGGTGAGGATAAACCGCTTAAATATCCCCTGATGTTCAGAGTATGCGACGCTGCTCTGTTAAACAAGACGGATCTTCTTCCTTATCTGGAATATGACAAAAAGGCTGCCGTAAAAAATATACTGCAGATACATCCTGATATGAGTGTTTTCGAGATTTCAGCAAAGACGGAAGAAGGTTTTGAGCCGTGGATCATGTGGCTTAAGGAAAGAGTCAAAAAGAAGCTTGACTGAGGCATGAGGCGTGAAGCGTTAATCGCAGATCGTGAATCGATCAACGAAGTACGATGTTCGATATTCGACCTTCTTTTTTTTATAAGTGTATCTGCTGTACAGATATAATGTTCGGGAGCGATTTTATATCTTCGATCACTTTCTTATCTGCCGGCGTATCTATATTTACCATGCAGAGCGCCTGCTCATCAAGCCTTCCAAGCTGAAATCGGCCTATGTTGATGTTATGACGGCCTAAGGTAGTGCCCACGTTCCCAATTACCCCTGGTCTGTCATAATTCCGGATTACTATTATTTCGCCTTCGGGTATTGCATCCATACGGATTCGCCCAAGCTTTACAATTCTAGGATACTTCTTTCCGAATATGGTGCCCCATATCTCTCCCGGCCCGCCTTCATGCTCCTCAAGTTTGAGCTTAATCAGGCCTGCGTAATCATCGCTTGTGCTGCTTACCGTCTCTTTTATATTTATGCCTTTTTCCCTTGCTAAGGCGGGTGCGCTTACATAATTTACCGGCTTATCAGTAAATGTGCCAAGAAGTCCTTTTAGGACTGCATGAGTAAGCGGTCTGGTATCAAGTTCAGCGACATCTCCGCTGTAGGTAACAGTGATATCGTGGATTTTCCTTACAAGCTGGCCCATAATGGACCCCATTTTTTCTGCAAGATCAAGATGGGGGCGGAGCTGTTGCATAACTTCACCGGATACGGACGGGAAGTTTACGGTATTTATCAGAATACCGTCGATTAAATATGCGGCGATCTGCTTTGCAATCATGTCGGCCACATTTATTTGAGCTTCGCCCGTGCTTGCGCCAAGGTGGGGTGTAAATATGATATTGGGATGCTGAAGAATTGGTATTGACGAATCAGGAGGTTCCTTCGGGAAAACATCAAGGGCTGCTCCTGCGACGTGCCCGATTAAGAGAGCATCATAAAGATCGTCAAGATTGACGGTTTCTCCCCGTGAGCAGTTTATGATTCTGACACCTTTCTTCATCTTTGTAATAGAGGAGGCATTTATCATGTTAACGGTATCTTTGAGACGGGGAACATGCAGGGAGATAAAGTCGGAGCTTGATAGGAGTTCGTCAAAAGAGACTAATTCGACTTCAAGGGAACGTGCTGCGTCCTTACTTACAAATGGATCGGAGGCTATGACTCTCATTTGAAGACCCTTGGCCCTGTCGGCAACAACCCTCCCTATCTGACCCAGTCCTAGAATCCCAAGAGTCTTTCCGCTTATTTCAACGCCCGTGAACTTTTTCTTTTCCCATTTCCCTTCCCGGATGGAGGCCGTACCCTGCGGAATATGCCTCGCGAGAGAAAGCATCAGAGAAATCGCATGCTCGGCCGTGGTGACAGTATTGCCGCCAGGAGCATTCACGACAACAATACCCTGCCGTGAGGCTGCCTGAACATCTATGTTGTCAACGCCGATTCCGGCCCGGCCGATTACCTTAAGCTTCTTTGCTTTTTTTAAAACCTGTTCGGTGACTTTGGTCCCGCTTCTTATGGCAAGGCCGTGAAATTCACCTATGATTTTTGCCAGTTCTTCAGGATCATTAGTGGATTTCTCATTATCAACAACCACTTTAATCCTGCCTGTTGCTTCGAGAAATTCTTTTGCGACTGGGGACATGTTGTCCCGCACCATTACTTTAAACATATTCAACCCCTTTTCGAAACACTTACAGGATTCATGGATTTATTTGCATATATTATTTTTCCAGAAAGGGGATAATTCCCTGAGACGTTTGATTATCGGCGGAACCTTTTCAATAATAAAATCGATTTCATCTTCCGTGTTGTATGTGCTCAGACTGAAACGTATTGAGCCATGGGCTGCTGTGAAAGGAACCCCCATAGCGCGCAGAACGTGTGACGGCTCAAGAGATCCGGAGGTGCACGCCGAACCGGATGATGCACATATTCCGTACTCGTCCATCATAAGAAGTATGGCTTCTCCTTCAACAAATTCGAAACCGATGCTCGTTGTGTTGGGAAGACGCTTTTCCCTGTCACCGTTTATCATCGTATTCGGCACAGTCTTTATAAGCGTGTTTTCAAGCTTGTCACGCAGCTTCTTTATGCGCGTAGACATCTGATCAAGGTCCGAAAGCGCCAGTTCACTTGCTTTGCCAAGCCCGATAATGGAGGCCACGTTTTCTGTTCCGCCTCTCCGTCCGCTTTCCTGGTGACCGCCTATGAGAAAAGGAGAAAACTTGGTTCCTTTCCTTATGTAAAGGGCGCCGACTCCCTTCGGGGCATGAATCTTGTGTCCCGACAAAGAAAGCATATCCGCCTGCACCCTCTTCATATCAACAGGGATTTTACCTACTGCCTGGACGGCATCCGTATGGAAAACGACATCCTTTGCCTTGATGGCCTGGGCAATTTCCTCTACGGGGAAAATAACCCCCGATTCATTGTTAGCCCACATGATGCTGACTACTGCGGTATCATCGTCAATATGTCTGTATAAATAATCGAGATCGAGCAGTCCTTTGCTGTCAACCGGAACGAACGTGACCCGGTATCCGTTTTTTGCAAGATTTTCGAAGAGGTTTTTTATCGCAGGATGTTCGACCCTGCTTGTTATAATATGCTTCCTGTCGGGGTTTGAAATAAGGGCGGCCCGGATTGCCGTGGAGTCGCTTTCAGTACCGCAGGCCGTAAAAAGTATTTCCTCCGGCATGGCGTTTATTAATTCTGCGACTTTTGCACGGGATTCTTTTATCTTCCTTGCAACATTTCCGCCAAAAGAGTGCATGCTCGAGGGGTTTCCATAGAGCTCAGAAAAATAGGGAAGCATCTCTTCAAGAACTTCGGTAGCTACCCGTGTTGTGGCGTTATTATCGACATATATCGGTTTCACTGCTGCACCTCCTCAACAATCAGTTCCGGAGCTACAAGTTCCCTCAGCTTCGATTCCACATAGTGCTTCAGCGTTATCTGTGATTTACTGCATGATGCGCATGTACCGCGCATTTTTACCATTACCCTGTTTCCGTCAACATCTATAAGTTCTATGTTACCGCCATCTTTTTTAAGAGCGGGTTTTATCTCGCGTTCAAGGGTCTCTTCAATCAGTTTTATTTTCTGTATGTTGGTAAGTCTGATGACTTTTTTCTTAACAGGCTTATTCTTGCTTTGTACGGAGTCGATAATATCCTGGATTTTTTCATGGCATTTGCCGCAACCTCCGCCGGCTTTGACATAATCCGTAACGTCCTCAATCGTAGAGAGATTGTTTTCCGTAACAGCTCGCCTTATATCGACATCTGTAACTCCGAAGCATTCGCATACGATTTCACCTTCCACCTTTTTTTCTTTTTCACCACGGTAGTGAGATATGGCTTTTTCGAGGGCATCCCGGCCCATAACAGAGCAATGCATTTTTTCCTTGGGAAGCTCACCGAGATAAGAGGCTATATCCTCATTCGTGATTTTAGAAACTTCATCGAGAGTCAACCCCTTTATCATTTCAGTCAGGGCTGATGAAGATGCTATGGCGCTTGCACAACCGAAAGTCTGGAATTTGGCATCAGCCACTTTCCCTTTTTCATCCAGTTTGAAATAAAGTGTCAGGGCATCTCCGCAGGCCAGTGAGCCGACTTCGCCGACACCGTCCGGGTTTTCTATAACCCCTACATTCCTTGGGTTTAAAAAATGATCTTTAACTTTATCAGTATATTCCCACATGATATCCTCCTGTTATATGCCATACAAAATCGGGGACTTTATAAAATGGAATCAAAATGCGCCTTAATTTCATAAAATCCGAGCAGCCCAAAATACCGCACATCGCACATCGAAAATCGTACTTCGTACTTCGAAATTCGATGTTAGATATTCTATATTATCGCTCCAATCGTAACATTATTCTGACAACTACTATAATCATTCAATTAAAAAAAGAAAGCTGAAAATAAATATTTTCGTATAACGGCATTTCTTATATGCCTTATGGAGCAGGCCCTAAAATCATCAATCGCTGAATAATTCGGGAGTCATATTTACCGTCAATCCGTCACCGTTTTGAAGGCGTTCAGCGAGCCCCAGCGTTTTGGGAAGTTCATATCCAAAAAAATAGCGCAGAGCAATAAATTTACCCTGATAAAAAGCAATATCCGTCTTATTTGAAGCATTTTGCAGGGCTTTCATTACCGCAATGCCTTGTAACAGCCACTGCCATGCAATAGTGACAATTCCGAACAGTTCGAGATAAAGTGTAGCATCTGCCAGAAAATATTCGGCCCCCTTATCCATAAATACCTGCATGAGATGCCGGGTAACCTCCTGAAGTTTTTTCTGGGAGCCGTTTAGTTGTTGAGCAAAGATTCGGAGCTCAGGAAATTCATTTGCCATTGCAATGGTTTTTTCGATTTCTGCTATAAACAGTATAAATGGCCGGCCATTTTGTGCGACTACCTTACGCCCCAGAAGGTCCATGCCCTGAATCCCGCTGGTGCCTTCATGGATGGGATGAATGCGTGCGTCGCGGTAATATTGCTCAATCGGATAATCATCACAGTATCCGGATCCGCCAAAGCACTGCAATCCCTGACTGATAGACTCTATGCCCATTTCAGAGGGATAACTTTTTGCAACGGGCGTTAAAATCTCCAGGAGATTTATATATTTTTCTTTCTCACCATCAGGAAGGACTTTAATCATGTCAACATATTTACTGCACTGCATGAGAAGAGAAAGGGATCCTTCGACTACAGCCCTCTGAAACAAGAGCATTCGCTTTACGTCCGCGTGCTCAATAATGGGAACCTGGGGCAGGGCTGGATCTTTTTTAGAAACAGGACGACCCTGGCGACGGGTTTTGGCATAATCAAGAGAGGCATAATAAGCGGCCGTAGCAATAGAGGCGGCGCCTATACCCACTCCTATGCGCGCCTGGTTCATCAACTGGAACATGTATTTCAATCCATTATGGGGTTCTCCGACAAGCCAGCCGCGACAATTGTTTTTGTCACCCATGCTGAGTTGCACGATCGGACATCCCCTGTAGCCCAGCTTGTGGAATATTCCGGATGTGTTTACATCATTTGAAATGAGACAACCTTTTCCGTCAATTCTGTTTTTTGGAACAACAAAGAGTGATATCCCTTTTATTCCGGGAGGCGCATCTTTAATCTTTACCAGCATAAGGTGCACTACATTTTCAACTCCGTCATGGTCTCCGGCAGAGATAAATATTTTTTGTCCTTTTATCAGATAATACCCCTGGTCGGTCGGTTCCGCTGTGGTTGTGATATCCGTAAGTGATGAGCCGGCTTCAGGCTCAGTTAACGCCATAGTCCCCTGCCATTTGCCGGCATACATGTTCGGCACATAAATATCGAACAGCTCTTTGCTGCCAAAAGATTCGATCAGGTGAGCAGCTCCGGCAGAAAGTCCTGGGTAAACACCGGCCGAATAATTTGCCGCTCCGAATATAAAGTCGCAGGCATCGGCGATTAAATGGGGAAGCTGATTTCCGTCAAGTTCATAAGGCATTCTGCTTGAAATCCATCCGCCATCCCCGAATTCTTTCATTATAGTTCGTACAGAGGGGTGTACTTTAACTTTACCAGCGATAAGCTCCGGAGGATTACGATCCATTTCAGTAAATACAGGATAAAGCAAACTCCTGGAGAGCCTGAGCGCTTCTTTGAGTACCATATCAAATGTTTTTCTATTATTTTCACGATAATACTCGAAGCGGGTCAGGGATTCAATATCAAAAACCTCGTACAAGAGGAACTTCAGGTTTTTTTCGCTTAAAAATTTGGAAGCCATAAGTTATTTATGCATCCTTTGAACTCGAGAAAGAAGAACACTAACCATTTCTGCAAATCCTTCGCCGCCATTTTTTTGTGTTACCCAAACCGGATCATAAGCCATTCTTCCTGTAAAGAGGCTTACGTTTGCAACGCCGACCGAATGAGGAAAATAGGCAAACATCGGTGCATCATTGGGAGAATCGCCGGTGAAAATTATCTGTTCTTTGACCTGATCGAGGGGTACATTGAAAATATCAGTAAAGAGCAGCCTGGTCATGGTAAGTTTGTCATAATCCCCAAACCAGCCGTTAACATGTATGGAACTTATTTTCGCCCGGGCGCCGGCCGCCCTGAAGCAATCAACAATTTGATCAACCTCTTTCATAGAAAGGGGAGGAACATCTTCACAATAATCGATAGCAAGATCTGCTTCACGGTATGCCTGGTCTGATGCGACACTGCATCCGGGAATTCCGGACAGTATTTCACGTTTGATCTTATCAAGTTTTTTCCGGTCGTTTCTGCGTTCCTTGTCTGATTTCCAGTAACGGCGCAGCATTTTTTTTTGACGCTCGTCATAACTGAAATAGAAAGCTCCGTTTTCACCAACCAGGCCATCTATGTGCCACATCCGGGCAATATGATCACACCATCCGGCGGGGCGTCCGGTGATTGGTATAATTCTGATGCCGGCCGTTTTTAAACGTTCCATGGCGATAAAGATTGTAGCAGGAAGCCGTCCGTTGGTTGTGAGAGTATCATCGATATCCGTGAGTATATAGCGAATTTGTTTTTTTAATTTGGAGGGGAACTTATGAAACGGTTTCATCATTGAATAAGTCCGTAACTGTAACAATGGCATTAATAATTGAAATAGATTCAGTGCCGAAAACGCCGGCCATTTGTTTAAAATATCTACACTGTCTCTTCCGGTTTTGTCAAGGTGGAAAGGGGTTTCGGTATTTCCTGAACACGGCAGCGGTTTAGAAGCGCATAATTAAAAGCAGCAATAAAAATAAACCGAAAGAGAAATATGCACATTTTATATATTGGGTTTTTCAGGAATTACTGGTATAAAATAGAGCAGGCAAATGTATAAACCAAGATCACCGGGTAATCAATGGGAGCTTTTATGTATGATGTTGCGATAATCGGAGGCGGAGTGATAGGCTGTGCCATTGCCCGCGAACTGTCACGCTATCGGCTTGACATCGTTATAGTGGAAAAATACGAAGAGGTAGGCTTCGGTACCACCAAAACCAACAGCGGCATTATCCATGCAGGGCACCATAGTCCGCCGGATACACTAAAGGGGAAACTTGTTGTCCGTGGCAATAAGCTTTACGATAAACTGTGCAAAGAGCTCAATTTCGGTTTTCGACGAATCGGCGAGCTGGTTGTGGCCAGAAGCGAATCTGAGATTCCGGAGCTGGAGCGGTTGAAAAAACAGGGAGAAGCAAAAGGGGTGCCGGGACTGGAAATATGGGACAAGGAACGCCTCAGAAACGCGGAACCGAATCTTTCCAATACGCTCGTTGCGGCGCTTCATGCTCCATCGGCAGGGGTAATCAATCCCTATGAACTGGCTAACGCGCTGAGTGAAAATGCCGTTGATAATGGCGTAGATCTTAAAGTGAACTGTGCGGTAGAAAATATTGTAGCAGAGAAGGGTTTTCTTGTTGTGCATACATCTCCGGAAACAATAAAAGCACGGTTTGTGATCAACTGTGCCGGAGTTTATGCCGATAAGATTGCCGAGATGGCAGGTTTAAAAGATTTCACCATACACCCCCGAAAGGGAGAAGAATACATGCTGGACAAGCGACTCAAGGGGCTTGTCCAGAGGCTTATCTTTCCGATACCAAAACAGAATACGAAAGGGATTCTGATAATTCCAACTTTTGACGGAACGATCATGGTCGGTCCAACCGCTCAGGATACCGCGGACCGGGATGATGCTTCCACAACTTACGAGGGTTCGGAGCAGGTGTTCGGATTTGTGAGCAAAATATGTCCATCAATAACAGAGCGTGATACCATTACCGAATTTGCAGGATTACGGGCAGTCAGTAATACAAATGATTTTATTATCGGACCGACACGTATAAAAGGTTTCATTAACGCTGCCGGCATCCAGTCGCCCGGGCTTACCAGCGCGCCCGCAATAGCTTTGTACGTTCGTGATATTTTAAAAACAGAAGGGCTGGTTCTGAAGAAAAAGGAAAACTTCAGGCCGCATCTTTCCGGGCCACCCCGCTTTGCTTCCCTGAATGATGAGCAGCAGAGACGCCTTGTTGAAAATGACCGCATGTTTGCAAAGGTCGTATGCCGGTGTGAACTGGTGACCGAAGCCGAGATTCATAGCGCCGTTGATCACGGGGCGCGGACATTGGACGGCATAAAATTTCGGAGTCGCGCAGGCATGGGGCGCTGCCAGGGAGGTTTTTGCGTGCCGCGCTGTATGGACATCCTATCAAAACGTCTCAATAAGCCTTTTCAGGAAATAACAAAACGTGGCGGCGAATCGTGGGTTGTAAGAAAGATGATGGACTAGTAAAGGCTGTGTGCCTCTTTTATGTCATTCCTGCGAAAGCGGGGCATGTAGTGAAGCGGCAGCGCTATCCAGTCTTTTCATATAGTTCTGGACTCCCGTTTTCACGGGAGTGACAGGATTTTAGACTTTTTACGAAAGCATCAAAGATGGACTATATCTGATACTTAAGAGGTAACCATAAACGGTCATGCTGGGTCGGGTTGAAAAAAAATATGGAGTTGTGGTTGTAGGCGGTGGTCCCGCAGGAATGGGAGCGGCTCTGGGCGCCAGAGATTACGGCGAAGAGAAAGTTTTAATTCTGGATCGTGAGCCTGAAGCCGGGGGAATTCTTCTTCAATGTATTCACTCTGGATTCGGAATGCACTACTTCCGCGAAGAACTTACCGGACCGGAATATGCCGAGCGGTTTCTTCAGAAGGTCATCGACCATGATGTTGATGTCTTACCCGGCAGCTACGTGTCAGGTGTAGTGGTAGATTCCGGCGGCTCCAAAAAAGTTCGTATAATGAGTGAATCGCATGGACTCATTACTGTGGAAACAAAGGCTGTTGTATTGGCCATGGGGTGTCGTGAACGGACGAGGGGCGCTGTTCGCATACCCGGCACAAGACCATCGGGTATCCTTACGGCTGGGCTTGCTCAGAAATTCGTCAACCTCAAGGGATATTTGCCGGGGAAAAGGATCGCAATTCTGGGATCGGGTGACATCGGGCTGATCATGGCTCGCAGATTGACGCTGGAGGGCTGCCGTGTCGAAGGTGTTTTCGAGCTCATGCCTTATTCTAACGGGCTCACACGCAACGTTGTTCAGTGCCTTGAAGATTTTGATATTCCCCTTCACCTCTCTACAACGGTCGCCTGTATACACGGCCGCGATCGTATCGAGAAGATTACAGTTGCTCCTGTGAATGCTGACTTAAAGCCTGACATGAGCCGGGCCTGGGATGTCCCATGCGATACTCTCCTTATATCGGTAGGCTTGATTCCGGAGAACGAACTTACACAGAATCTTGGAATCGGCCTTGATGTTGTAACCGGAGGACCGCTTGTGTCGAGCACCCTGGAAACAAGCATGCCGGGAATGTTCGCCTGCGGTAATGTTCTGCATGTTCATGATCTGGTTGACTATGTGACACGTGAAGCATTACTTGCAGGGAGATTTGCCGGCGAATGGTCTGCGGGCGTGAGGCGGCCGAAGGATAACATTCAGCTTGTTCCCGGTGACAATGTGCGTTACTGTGTTCCGCATACATTGAGTCCCGAAAGAGAGCATACAATACACCTTCGCTGCAAAACCGCCATGAAGCCTTGTAAAATCAGGGTCGGTAATCTGATGGAAAAAAAGCTGCGCTTTGTTTTTCCGGCCGAAATGATCATGTTCAAGATAAAGCCGGACCTGCTCGATAAATTTCATGGAGACACCCTGCGTATCGATATTCTTCCGCTTGAAAAGGGAGAGAAAGTTGATTGAGATAAAAAAATACATATGTATAGGCTGCCCGGTTGGCTGCCCGCTGCAGCTTGAACACGAAAAGGATCGGATAAAAGAAGTCTCCGGGTATGAATGTAATCGGGGCGCCAAGTATGCCAGACAGGAATTTACGGATCCGCGCCGGAGCATAAGCACCACCATCTCAATTTCAGGAGCGCTGCGGCAGCGCCTGCCGGTAAAGGTTTCAGAGGCGATTCATAAGGATCGGATTCTGGAGGCGGCGCGAAAAATTCATGAGCTTCAGGTTGTGGCCCCGGTTGAGATGGGCCAGGTGCTTATCAGGGATTTTTTAGGCGAAAAAGGGATTGATGTTGTTGCAAGCCGTTCAATGAAGCGTGTTGCCGATGCGATGCCGGATTGCCGGACTAAAAAGTCCGGAAAAAGTAAAGTAGGTAAGATTAAATAAAATGGTTTGAGGATTCAAGGGTTCAAGAAGCCAAGTATTTCACTTGGACCCCAGAATCCTTGAACCCTTGAACCCTCAAAATTTCTTCATCTTTTTCAACTCTTCATCTCTCAGCACTCTTCTCAAGACCTTGCCGATAACAGAGGTTGGAAGAGTCTCTCTGAATTCTACCGTCCTGGGCCGTTTGTATCCGGTAAGTTTCTCTTTGCAAAAATCTATGATCTCTTTTTCGGTTGCTTCCTGTCCCGGTTTAAGCTGGATAAAAGCCTTCACAGCTTCACCGCTTCTTGGATCCGGAATACCAATAACCGCAGCATTTGCCACCTTGGGATGGGTATAGAGCACCTCCTCGACTTCCCGGGGATAGCAGTTGAAACCGCCCACAAGTATCAGGTCTTTCTTACGGTCGGTGATAAGGATATATCCCTCTTCATCGATGTGGCCTATATCTCCGGTTAAAAAGAACCTTTGGCCGTCAATTTCATGAAAGGCTTCTTTATTAGCTTCAGGATTGTTCCAGTAGCCCTTCATAACCTGTGGACCGCAGATGGCAATTTCTCCATCCTGCCCCTGAGGCAATTCCTTCAAACCTGTATCGGGATCCAGGATTTTTATTATTGTGTTTGAAACGGGGAAGCCGACCGATCCGAATTTTCTGCCTTCCTTATTGGAAGGGTTTGCCGTAGCCAGCGGAGCGGTCTCACTCAGGCCATAGGCCTCGAATATAATGGATCCAGTTTTTTCTTCAAACTGCATGGCGACCCCGGCTGGGAGAGGAGCCCCACCGGAACCGCAGCCCTGAATTGAAGATAAATCGAATTTGCCGAGAAGCGGATGATTCGTCACGGCTACAAACATTGTCGGCACGCCCGGATAAATCGTAACTTTGTGTTTCTCAATCGATTCAAGCACTCCTGTAAAAGGCGGGTTTCCTGCACGAGGATCGGGAATGCAGACCAACCGGCTTGCTGTAAAACAGGACCAGAGCATAACAATGGTCTGGCCGAAACTGTGGTAAAAGGGGAGAGCTCCCAGAAAGCAATGGAAACCGCCCTCTCTGAGTTTTTCAGGATTGCCGCCCGTCTCTTGAGGTATCCGCATCCACTCATCGAGAGCCATTACATTAAAGATTAAATTGGCATGTGTCAGTGTTGCGCCCTTGGGTACGCCCGTTGTGCCGCCGGTATATATGACCACGGCCGGGTCTTCAGTAGGTTCAATCCGGACAGGCGGCGCCTGAGGTATTGCTTCTGCTACTACATTATCAAAGAAAAAATGGCCTGGTTCATATCGGTCTGTCTTGGGTATTTTGCCGAGCAGTCCGCCTATTATTCCTTTGAGCCGGGGCAGGTATGATTTTACTCCGCAGATGACAACGGTTTCAACTCGGGTTCCTTCCAGAGATTTCACCATGGTCGGATAAAAGAGAGGATGATCCATGCAGAAAATGGCTTTGGCGCCGGCATCTTTGAGCTGATAATTCAGTTCGGAAGGAGTATAAAGCGGATTGCAGGTTACACAGGTTGCCCCGGCCTTGAGAATGCCGAAATAAACGGCAGGATAATGGGGAAGGTTTGGAAGGAAGATTGCCACGCGATCTCCCTTCCTGATTCCACGGGAAGTCAGGAAGGCGGCTACTCGGTCGGCCGTGTTTTTCACCTGTGAAAATGTTCGTGTCGCGCCATTGAAAATCGTATAAACCTGATCGGGATGCTTTTCGGCAGCTTTATCCAGGATCGTGAATAAGGGTTTCTCGAAACCTGATATTTCTCTTGGGACGCCTTCAGGCCATTTGTTAGTGGGCCAGGGTTCAAATGCCATTTTACCGCCCTCCTGTTCAATGGTTACGGGTCTCTATCGGATATTGCGCAAAGATTTTTGTCAGACTCTGATTTCATTTATTCCTTATCATAAAACAGAGATTTATTCCATATGAATCTGCTACGTCAGTTCCGCGGTTTTGTTCCCTCCGCCATCCGCCAGACAAGGGAGGCGCTCTCAGCCACATCGGAAAGTGTTGCAAAAAGCCCGCACACCAGTTTCCGACGGGTCTCATAATCGCGCCCCGGAAAGAGTGATGCCGACTGAGCCGGAATTGAAAAAAAATCCTTTAAAAATTCGATGTCGAAAGGCCTGATCCACTCATGACTGGTTAGGGTTCCGCAATGAAGCGAAAGAGCCCGGCATGCCTTGTCATAGTCTGTAATCACCCGGAAGCGCGGCGCCGGTTCGCCAAGCCGCTCAAAAGCCATGGCCAGGATGTCTTCACCGGATTTTCCGGTAAAGCCCGGATAGAAGGAAAAGGCGATTTTACCTCCCGGGCGCAGACAGAGAAGTGCTTCCCTGATGGTTTGCTCAACGTCGGGGAAAATAAAGATCGAAGCGTTATAAAGGACGTAATCAAAAACCCGGCCTCCCGCGATATCTGCAAGCTTTTCACCGTCTCCGACCAGAAGGCTGATATCGGAAGAATCACACAACTGTCTTCCTGCTTCGACCATTTTCTCGGATATATCCACTCCCAGTATACGGCAGGAATAATATTTATTCAAAACCTGCGCGGAGATCCCGTTTCCACAGCCTACATCGAACACCATGGTATTTGGTTGCAGATCGATGCTTTCAGCCAGTTTCAGGGCAAGGGATGCGAAAAAATGATGCTTCCCCTCAAAAGCCTGGTACATTAAACAGCTTTGATCGAAAACATCGGCAACATTTCGCTTTACTTTTTCATTGAAATCCGACGACACTATAAATTCCTCCAGCCGTTTTAATTCCCAACCTTCCTAATCTCCGATCCACGGCTCCTGACCATTAGCTTTACCTGTCCAGATTTACCAAAGTTCTGCCTTTCAGCTCCCCTTTCAGAATTTCCGCAATTTTACTATCCAAATCTCCGAGGGATATTTCATCGTATAGATCTTCAAGCATGGCAGGCTTCCAGATATCAGCCAGTTTTGCCCAGATCTCTTTTCTTAGTGGCATAGGACAGTTTTGAGAGTCAATTCCTATCAGGGATACACCTCTCAATATGAATGGAAATACATTAATAGGCAATTCGGGTGAAGCCACATTTCCGCATGAGGTGACGACACCGAGGGGACCGGTCGATTTGATTGCGGTTGCAAGTATTTCGCCTCCTACTGTGTCGATTGCTCCAGCCCAGCGAACTTTTAAGATCGGACGGTTGCTGTTTTCCGTAAATTCTGTTCTGCTTATAATTTCCCCGGCTCCCAGTTTTTTTAAGAGTCCTTCCGCTTCCGATTTCCCCGAAACTGCCGCTACAGAATATCCCAGTTTTGACAGGATCCCGACAGCAATGCTTCCGACTCCTCCGGTTGCCCCTGTAACCAGTACCACTCCATCTTCCGGTTTCACTGAAGCGGTTAACTTATGTACCGACATGCCGGCCGTAAAACCTGCGGTGCCGAATATCATGCTCTCCTTTAACGTCAAACCGGAAGGCAATTTTACAACCCAGCCTGCCGGAACCCGGATATACTGCCCGAACCCTCCCGAAGTGTTCATGCCGAGATCGTAACTGGTAACTATAACCTCATCTCCGGGAATAAAACTGCCTTCTGCACTCTCTTCGACTGTTCCTGCCGCATCGATTCCGGGTGTGTGCGGGTACGTTCTGGTTACCGATCTATTTCCGGTGGCAGAAAGCGCATCCTTATAATTTAGGGAAGAATATCTGACCCGTACAATTATCTCTCCGGCAGGAAGACTGCTGATTGTATTATCTTTAATCTTTCTAATGAACACATTTTTATCAGATTCTTCTACAACAAGTGCCTTATAGATTTTGTTTTCCATAAAAATTCCTCCTGCTTTTTACGTACGGTAATATTATCGATATTGAAGCTGGAATAAAACATCGAGCGCATTCAGTTTTCATATTGTATATATTACACATAATATATATAATTTAAAATACTATTTGCTTGGGATCCTGAAAAAAAGTTTTGTCCGGATAATCAAAAAGTAGATAAAGCAACTCCTTACTATGACAGGCGTTGATAATTTAGATACTACAGGCACAGGAGAGATACTGTGAGTACAACAAAAAGAAAGCTATTCCGCGGATTCGTATTAATTTATGCAGGAGCGGCGTTGGCATTTCTGATGCTTATGGCAATGGATGTGGCCGGTATAGGCCGCACATTTCTTAAAGCCATCCCGGTCGGCACGTTGATGATTCTGGTTCTTCGGGATACGCGGGGATTTGTCAGAATATGCCTGACCGGAGCCCTGCTCGGCTCCGTATGCGGAGATGTTCTCCTTGATCTGCCATACGCCAACATTTTTATTTTTGGACTTGCGGCCTTTCTGGCGGCGCATCTTTTCTACACCGTCTTATTCTTTCGGTATGCAAAAAGTCCGGATAAATCCGGCAAATTGATGATAGCGGGGCTTGTTCTTTTTGCAGGAGTGATGATATGGATCTTCCGCGGTATCGCCCCGGCCCTGTATGGACCGGTGGTGCTCTACATTATTGTGATTGTGACAATGAGTATCGGGGCGCTTTTGGTTCCCGCTCTAAACCGCCTGCTTTTCTGGGGCGCCCTCATGTTTATTGCCTCGGATGTGATTCTGGCGGTCAATAAATTTCTGATGCCTGTTCCTTACGGACGTGTAATCAACATCAGCTTGTATTTTACAGCACAATTTATGATAATTATGGCCGCCCGTGCTATCTGGGCGGATACGGTTGAACAAAAAAAGGCGCGCAATTTTCCGTTTTTCCCCTTACGGTTTACAAAATAAAGTGAAGAGGATGAAATAATGAACGAATTTCCTGAAAACACTATTGAGATGATAAATGAAGTGATGGGTGGCTTCAACAAGTCAATGGGACTTCGTTTTGTCAAGGCCGCCCGGAACGAGTTTGTTGCAGAGATAAAAATCGATGATCGACACCTTCAGCCCTACGGGATAGTACATGGAGGTGTGTACTCCGGCATGATCGAGACATTATGCAGCACAGGCGCTGCATTGAACGTTTTTTCAGAAGGGAAAAGCGCTGTCGGACTCGAAAACACAACCTCTTTCCTGCGGGCGGTGCGCTTCGGCACTCTGCGCTGTACAGCCAGGCCGGTTCTGACAGGAAGACGCTCTCACGTGTGGGAAGCACAGGTTACGGATGACCGAGACCGGCTGGTAGCAACCGGCCGTGTGCGGTTGATGATACTCGAACCGGGTTCCGAGGCAGACGGTATAACCGTCGAATTGAATACCAATCCGGAGTGATTTATGATAAATAATAAATAGATAAGCCGGGTTCCAGTTGAACGATTAATCATTTTCAGGCTTGACATGCAAGCAAAATTCTATTAAAAATCTGGTTCAGGGATTTAAAAATCATCCTTCATAATTGATTGTCAATAACGTCATACGTTGCGGTTTGTTTAGGGAAAAAAGCATGGCGGGATGGTTTATATTTGCCGGTTTCAGATCGTCGCCGGCAGCAGAGGCATGCGTCCCTGGACCAATACCGGCGACAACCAGAAGGATGCCGTGCTCGTGTCATAAGACGGTGCTCCTTTATACCTTATTTTAATCAGAGGAGGAAAGCGATGGTAAAGACAAGAACAGGTTTCATCTTTTTTTCGTTATGTGTAGCGGCTCTTGCCGCCGTCTTCGCATTTTCGGTACTCAATCCGGCTTACGCCGCAGAGCGCAAGTCTATCCGCTGGGCAACATCCAGCACAGGTTCTTACGGCTATAAGGTTGCGGCCCAGATGCTCAAGGTGCTCGAGGACGCGCTCGGCGGTGAATACACCGTTACAGTCAACCCTTATCCGTCAACCACCGGCGCAATGAAAGCGACTATGGATGGCGGGGCTGAGATCGGCTACACGGCAGACGTCGGGATGACTGAAGTCTATGAGGGCACAGGCGGCTTCAAGGGCTATACTCCAACAAAATCGAAGATGGTCCACACCTGGTATGCCTACCCGATGGAGTCGTTCATGGCCGTGCACGCCTCGAAGGCTGATCAGTTCAAATCGTGGGGCGACTTAAGCGGCAAACCGGTATTCTTCACTCCTGCAGGCTATATGAACTGGCTCAATTTTTATCGGATATTTAAAGCGCTCGGTTATAAGTTCAATCACATCCAGATAGGCACTGAGGCCCAGGGCGACGCGCTTCAGTCCGGCACTATAGTCGGCGCAGTAGCCTATACGACCGCAGGCGCTTCCCTTGCCTCATACTGGCGGGAAACCGAACTGCGCACCGACATAAAGTTAGTAAATCCCAGCCCGGATGAGGTAAAAAGGCTGATCGCTGCGGATCTCGCTCCGGTGGAAGTAGATGCAACCAAGGCGTTCAGCAAGGATGTCGGCGTCAAGACTGTCCTGGGCGTACCTATCCTGTTCGGTTACAACGTATGCGCGGACATGCCGGAAGATGTCGTTTACAAGATGCTGAGTGCGTTCTATAAGGAACGCGATGCCCTTGCCAAGGCCGATCCCGGCTTCGCACCCATGGCGAAAGATTTTGTCGGCATGCAGGTAAGCGGCATCAAGGCCAATCCGACCGTTCCTGTGCATGCCGGACTGGCGAAGTTCCTCAAAGAACATAAAGCCTGGAATGATAAGTGGACAATTGCAAAGTAAGTTATCGATCCGGAGGAATTTAGTTAATTTTTATCCCTCAACAGGGTACTGAAAAGAGTCACGTTTATAAGGGTTCGGGTGATGGGAATCGGCGCAGTTAAGCTCCGGTTCCCATCACCAACTACAATGCGTCGTCACTTTGCATGAAGACGTCGTGGCCCGGAAGGCGACTGCAGCTTTGGAACGAAAATGGGAGGAAAAATCATGCTGAGTGACCGTATCAAGCAATATATTTCTATCAACAATCTTATCTTCGTTATATCGATCGGTATGTTTATCTGGCTCTGCCGGTACTTCTACACCGGCTACGGAGGTGCGACCGAACTCGTCGCTTACCTTGTGCCGATCGCCGTTATTCTGCAGATTCTGCACATGCACAAGAACGGTTATATTTATAAGACACTCCCGCCCCTCGCCAATCATATCATTGTTATTATTTATATCGGCCTCTGTCTTTACCCTTTTTACCATTTTCTGATGGAGTACGAACAGATCGCTATCTGGCGGCAGGGCTCCTATACCCGTGAGGATTTCATAGCTGGCCTCATGATGTTTATGGTGGTGATGGAGCTATCGAGGAAGGTTCATACAGAGCTGTTCTGGATGAACGTGGTCCTGGTGGTTTATACCCTGTGGGGCTACCTGAGCCCGATAGACTTTTTCTGGCATCCGGGAACCTCCTTCTACCGAGTAATCACATCCAGCACAGTCGAATTTGCGACGGGTATTTACGGCCAATACGCACAGATCGCACTTACGACGATTGGGGCGTTTTTGCTCCTGGCGGCGGCAGCGCGCGGTTTTGATGCACAGGGGGCGATGGTCAGTTTTATGAGGCGGATCGCCGGAAAGTCGCGGCATACGATCCCGCAGACGGCCATCCTCGCCTCCTCCTCTGTCGGCTTGATAAGCGGCAGCGGCGCAGCCAACGCTTCAGTGGTCGGGGCATTCACTATCCCGCTGATGAAACGCTACGGAGTACCCGGGGAGTTTGCCGCTGCTGTGGAGACGTCGGCTTCCATGGGCGGATTGATCATGCCGCCGGTAATGGCGGTCGCCGGTTTCGTAATGGCGGAGTTCCTCAACGTGCCTTACTGGGACGTGGTGCTTCGCGGCTTTTCCCTCGCCTTTATTTACTATTCTACACTCTCTCTTGCAGTTTATCTGGTGAGCGTACGGCTGATGCCTGCCAAACCGATTGAAGTGGAACCTGTTTCCACTTACGACCAGCTCAAGACGGCGATTTTCTTTATCGCGATCATCTACCTCACCATCCTGATGGGGGTGCTTAACAAGGGCGAGCAGCTCGCAGGGCTTTACACAGGCGCCTTCATGTTCGTTCTCCTCATACTTCTGTTTCTCTACTTCAAATATTTCAGGAAGGATCCGGCAGCAGACACAGATTCGATATTTGCAAATATCCGCGTGATGATCGAGACACACGCCGAGATGACCTCCTATCTAACGCTGCTGCTTTCGACCCTGGGAATCATGGTCGGCCTCTTCACCGTGACCGGTTTCATCAACCGCATGGGGGGCATTATGCTGCAGGTCGGTGAGTGGCACATCGTCGCGCTGATCCTGATGGCCTGGGTCTTCGGCTGGCTCGTCGGAGCCGGCCTGCCGCCGACGGCAACATATATCGTCCTTGCTGTTATCATAGTAGAGCCGATGCGCAAGCTCGGCATCGATCCCTGGATCGCCCATTTCTTCTGTTTTCTGCTGGCGGTCTGGGGCGAGTTGTCTCCGCCTACCTCGCTCGCGGCGGCGGTCTCCGCCAGAATCGCGGAGGCATCCTTCATGAAAACAATGTGGGTTGCGCTGAAACTCTGCCTGCCCATCACCATCATGACTTTCGCGATCTTCACCCGCTCCGACATAGTGGTACACCCGGGCTGGTGGCAGATCGCTGATACACTGATCGTGGCTATCGCCTGCTGCGCCTTGTCATACGGAATGTTCGGGCGGTTTTTTCGCAACTGGGGACCGGACATGATGATACGTGTGGCGTTTGCGATAGCCTCTTTGGTTATGCTTTTCCATCCGAATGACAATATACCCCGGATGATGGTCGTGATCGTCCTGCCGGCTGTTATTTACGGCGTCGTACGGCACATTAGGATAGCTCCGCCGAAGGATGAGCCGGAGCCGGCATAATAGAGGCCGGAGGAGAATTTATTTGCCGAAAGAAGGCGATCGATCATGGTTGTCATATGGATAATCCATCTGTTTCGCTATATGGGCTCTCGCTTCGCTGCCTGCGATCCGTTCCACCAGGTGAAGTCCCAGATCAAGAGAAGATGAAACCCCCCTTGCCGTGACGACATCCCCTTCGTCAACGATCCGGCGGGTTTTCACGGCGGCGCAGTAGGGCTTCAATTCCTTAAAGGCATTCGGGTGTGTTGTGGCGCGTTTTCCCGACAGGAATCCCGCTGAACCCAGAAGAAGGGCACCGGTGCATACGGATGTCTTCAATTTCACCGGTGCGGCCGATCTCAGCCAGTCGGTAAATGGCTTGTCATGCTGAAGGGCTCGCGTCCCAAAACCTCCCGGCACGACAATGAGGTCATATACTCCCAGCGACTCGGCTACCGTATCGGGAACAAAGCGGAGACCTCTGTCATCGGAGACTATTTCTGTAAAGGCGCACATCTGCCAATTGAACTCCGGCACGAAGCCCATAGTCTTGAGACGAGTGAGCGGGTCATAAACTCCGATCAGATCCAGCGCCGTCATCCGGTCGAATATAATGAATGCCGTTTTCATTTGGAACCGCATCCGTCGATCTCGGCAAAGACTTCCTTGGCGACACGCATCGCATCGAGAGCGGCCGGAACGCCGCAGTAGATGGCGCTCTGCAGGAAGACCTCCATCAACTCTTCTCTTGTCAGACCGTTGTTCAACGCCCCGCGGACATGCAGTTTGATTTCATGCGGGCGGTTCAGGGCCGTGAGCATGGCGAGGTTGAGGAAACTTCGGGTTCTGCGATCAAGTCCCGGCCGGGTCCAGATTTCGCCCCAGCAGTATTCGGTCACCAGTTCCTGCATCGGCTGAGTGAACTCATCTGCCGAGCGGAGAGACTTTTCGACATATTCTGCTCCCAATACAGCCTTCCTGACGGCCAACCCTTTTTTATATCGTTTCTTGTCCATAGTTTTTTCCCTCTTTTCAAATTTATTTCGGTTCACAATGCACCGACTGCGGCAAGGGCGCTTCTTACCTCTTCGATCCCCTCAGGTGAGAGCGGCGCCTGGGGCGGCAGGGGAGAGCCCACTGAATATCCCTGCAGCTCAAGCCCCCCCTTAATGCAGGCGGCAAGATTGTATTTGGCGAAAGCCTGGTTGAGCGCCCAGAGACGCCGTTGAAGATCCATTGCGGCGTCCCAGGACCTTTGCCGGCACAGTTCATACAGTTCAACGCTCTGCCGTGGCGCAACACATGCCGGTCCGGCCATCCAGCCCGCTCCGCCTATAAGCATCACACAAACCGGAATATGGGCGGAAGCGGAAAAAACCTTCATCCGGTCTCCCATCCTGTTGATTATTGACATCAGCCGTCCCGTATTGGCTGAGGCGTCCTTGATATAACCAATATTCGGTATACGACTCAGCCGGTCTATAACGGGCAGACTCAAATCGGAGCGCTGAAAGTTCGGGTTCGTGTAGAGCACCAATGGAACCGACACGGCTTTGGCAATTTCACTGAAATAGGAAAACACCCCTTCGTCTGATATGGGAAAATAGGACTCAAGTATGGCGAGTATGCCGCTACACCCCATGCGCTCGAATTCGCGCGATTGGAAGACGGCATCGGCAATGGTGGTCGAAGCGACTCCTGCGATCACCGGAACACGGCCTCCCGCTGAATCTATGACTTTTTCCACGATGCGCCGGCGTTGCGTCCACGAGAGATATGCGAACTCACCGGTCGAACCCAATGGCGTAAGGCCATGGACGCCGGCTTGAATGAGATCTTCGCAGAGACGACCAAGGACATCCGCCTTTATTTCACCGCAGGAGTCTATAGGGGAGACAAGGTACGGAAAAACGCCATGAAAATCCGATTTAATCAATTACTACCTCCTTTTTATTTACCACATCACAACCGATGAACAGACGCGGCGGAACCGGAAAGCTTAACCTTCATCAGGAGAGGGTATATGATTCGTACAAGGAACTCCGGCCTGGCAAAGTCCGCAAGCGTAAGTGTTTATTCCATAAGTTTTTCGTACATATTTGTTCATTTCATTCTCGGTGTACCGCCTGCATTTCTGTTTGTCATGGCCCGATTCGCTTATCGCTTTAACCGGACAACGTGAGATGCATTTCCCGCAGCTGCCGTGAGAATAGAAAAGGCAGTACTCATGATGATCGGTATATGGACGTTCACTCGGTTTAATCGATATGCGCGCTATTACCGAACCGGTTCGCATGGCTTTTCCCAAAGGAGTTATGAGCCCGTCGCACAGCCCGAAAGTACCCAGGCCTGCAGCATATGCCGCGTGCCGTTCCGACCAGTTGGAACAGGGAGAATACGGACCCGAGTCGGAGCGGCTCCAAAAGGGAGCGAGTACCGGGGCGACAGCCTGGATTCCTGCATCAGACAGCTCCACAACCATATGGCGGCGCAAAGAATCATTAAATAATTCGCCGTAATATCGAACCTTAATCCACCTCTCGGAGGGTCGTTTAGTCATCGCTGCTTGCTCTTGGCGCGTAAGATGCGTGGAGGGAAGAACCCAACTTATGATAGTCAGATCTTTTGACTCAACTGTGGATTCCTGAGGGAAATATTTTCTAAATAAATCGACCGGTGTTAAATAAAAATCACCGATGTGTGACACGTATTCGTCATAGAGCGGATCGGAACCATTGGAAAAACCTATCAGAGGAGTATCAAAGGCTTTTTGATCGTCTGACATAGCTAAAGTGTTTTTTTCTGATTTTGCGACAAATTCTTTAATGGTGTTTGTTATACATTCGCCGGCATTAGCTGTAATATCTTTTTCCATCATATTTCCCCTTGTTTTTCATAAGTACGGCAATCACTATAATTTGGGTTCAAACTGCCAGATATTTTCACCTTCGGGAGCAAGATGGACCTGAAGGTGTCCTAGCCACTGAGAATCGTTCTGATCAGGAAAGTCTTCCCTGAAATGAGCTCCGCGGCTCTCGCACCGTCTTAATGCAGCTTCGAGAATGATGGTAGCCACACTTGCCGCGGATCGAAGCTCGATTAGATCGAGCAGTTCTTTGCCATTCAGCCCGGAAGACGAGGCAGATGCCTCTTTCTGAATATCTTTTATGACGCCCAGTGCACCGGATATCCCCTTCTCTTCCCTGATAATCCCTCCTTCCTTCCACATTATTCTTCTGAGATGTTCCTTAAGCTCGGCTCCGAAGCGTGTGCCGCTTGACCATTTGCGGGCGCTTTCCGCCAGCGCTTTTACTATGGGCTGCCGGTCTCCGCAACCCGACCGGTCTGCCCAGGCGGAGGCCGCGCTTCCTGCCCTGGCCCCGAAGACGAGAGTATCGCTCAATGCATTTCCACCCATCCGGTTAGCTCCGTGCAGCCCTCCCGCTGCCTCGCCTGCGGCAAAGAGGCCCGGAACCGAGGTAGCTCCAACGGCGTCAATTTTCAAACCCCCCATGGTGTGATGGGCTGCAGGCGCAACACACAGAGGCCGGCTTGCGGCGCCATAGCGCTCGGAAAGCAACTTTCTGAAGGAAGCGGAAAATGGATCAACCCGCCAGTCTTCTTCGGATAAATTTCGGAGATCAAGCCAGACATTCTTATGGTTTCGGTAGATTTCTCTGAAAAGCGCCTGAGAAACGCGGTCTCTTGCCCTCTCGCCTGCCGGACGTTCCGCAATTTCGTATTTTTCCAGGATATCTTCTTCATCGTCATTGATGAGTTGACCACGGTCAGCTATTTTTGGGGGGATTACGATTGATGTTGCACCGGGTTCGGACAGGCAAAAAGGATAAAACTGGACGAATTCCATGTCCTGAAGCATGGCCCCCGCCTCTAAAGCCATCCGATATCCATCACCGAGGATCCGTTTTGGGTTATCGTTACGTAGATAGAGAGCGGATGCCCCGCCTGTCGCTATGATCACGGCCTTGGCTGTAAGGACAACCCATTTGCCCGAAAACTTATCGTAGGCGCTCACTCCGGCAGCGCTGTCACAGACCATCATGTCACAGACCAGAATGTTGCTCAAAAAATGAGTGCCAAGCGCCATATTTTTTCTCAGAAGGCAGCGAACGATCTCATCTCCGAGCTCAGGAGGGCGCCCCTTGGCGTAGAGATATCCTTTTAACATATCGGCATTAATCCCCCAGAGCACCAGTTCATTCAGCCTGAAAGGGGCCTCTTCGACGAGGATTTCGACAAGTTCTGGTTCATTCAGTCCCCGGCCGGCCATGATGGTGCGCCGGCGATGTGTGTCGTGCGTATCACTGCTTGCGCTTCCGGCCATCACACCTCCGCTTAACCCGGTACAGGTTGATTTGCCGGGACTTCCCTTTGATGCCACACAGACCGAAAGCCCTGCTTCGCGTACAGATATGGCCGCGCGCAGCCCGGCAGCCCCACTTCCTATTATGATGACATCGAAATAGATATGTTCCATTAAAAATGCCCGTCTTTCACCAAGCCGATGAAGTGTGCCACGTCAATATTCTTGGGGCACACATTGGAACAGGCCATTGAGGTGTGGCATCGGTAAACTCCCTCATTGCTGTATAACATTTTCAGGCGCTCCTCCGTCGCATCTTCCCTTGGGTCCATTATTCGAACCAGGCTTGCGAGGACTGCATTTGGTCCGATAAAACCTTTATGTGAACTGATACAAGCTGTGGCGCAGCAAAAACAGTTGATGCACCGGGTTGCTTCCAGATAATTCTCCATCACGCGGGGTGAAATCCGGTACTCCTGCCCCTGGTTCGGGTTCCGGGAAGGGTTAATAACAAACGGCCTGATCCGGTGAACCCGGTCATACGCTTTTTCCAGATCAACCACTAAGTCCCGAAGCGCCGGTGCAACAGTGATCGGTTCAATTCTGAAGGTGGTCGTTCCAAAATGTTCGACTGCGTTTTCAACCAGCAATTCACAGGCCAGCATCGGCCTGCCGTTGATAACGACCGAGCAGGAGCCGCACTGGGCGTGCTCGCACGATGAATTCCAAGACAGGGTCGGATCCAATTCCTTATTTATCTTCCTCAGAACGTCGGTGAATCGCAAGATGCGGCCCGCCTCAATCCGATACTCCTGGAACCAGGATTTGCGAGTCTCTGGATCATATCGCTTTATATTAAAAACCAGTGAATAGCTCTCTTTCATTATGTCACTCCATGTTTGACAATGATCGGGTCCTGATACATCAATACTTTCTCTCAATCATGCCGAATTTTTCAAAGTTTTCCTTTTTTGCCTCATAAATGCTCATATCAACGGGGCGATTATCAAACCGGATCTTTCCGAAATCCTTCATATACGCCAATGTGTGACAATTGAATTCGTCGTGACGCTGCGGGAAATCGATCCGGGCGTGGCCCCCACGAGATTCCCGCCGCCTGAGAGCCCCCTGAGCGATCACCATGGATACGCACAAGAGATTGTCGAGTTCCCAGCGCTGCACCAGCTCCTGATTCATTTGAAGAGACCGGCAGCGGAGAGCGGCTCCGCTGACCCGTTCTTTCAAGGCGGACAGGGAACGGATTGCCGTGTTCAGGCCTTCCTCGGTCCTGAAAACCCCCACATTTTCCATCATCATGCGCCGCATCTCTTCACGAATCTGTTCAATATTCTCCTCATTTTTATTTTCCAGATATTCGGCAAACCGTGAAAAAGTTCTATCCCCGGCATCCGCTGGAAGACTTTCAGCACCGTCCTCTATATGCTGGATCACACGCTCCCCCACAAAGCGTCCCATGGTGATCAGTTCCAGAATGGAGTTTGTGCCAAGGCGGTTGAAACCATGAAAACTGGCGCATCCGCATTCACCTGCCGCATAAAGTCCGAGAATGATCCTGTCGGGAGACTTCTGTACCTCTCCAAAAGAGTTGGTCGGGATTCCTCCCATCTGGTAATGGTTGCTGGGCCTGACAGGGCAAAGGTGCGTCCGTGGGTTAAGATTCATGAACTGTTTGAAAAATCCGCTGACTTCGGGAATCTGGACCTCATGCACGTAATCTGAGAGGTGTCGCAAGTCGATCCACACATGCTCGATGTTATGATCGGGGTTCAGTATGCCCCGCCCTTCACGGATTTCCGTTTCAATGGCTCGGGCCACAAGGTCTCTGGGCGCCATTTCTTTCATTTTCGGAGCGTATTTGGCCATGAACGGTTCCAGGGCCTTGTTCCTCAAAATGCCTCCCACGGAACGTAGCGTCTCGCTGGCCAGAATCCCCGGACCAACGATTCCGGTGGGGTGAAACTGGACCGCCTCCATATCCATCAAGGGCAGGCCGGCCTGCAGAACTACGGCGTGCGCATCGCCTGTGTTCTGGCGACAGTTGGTCGTCACCCGAAAGACCTGTCCGCAACCGCCGGTGGCCAAGACAACGGCTTTGGCTGAAACTCCCGCGAACTCTCCCTTTTTCTCCATGAAGAGCACAGCCCCGACGCAATGATCGTTCTTAAAAAGGAGTTCGGTCAGGAGAGTCTGGTCAAGGAAAGTCACTCCACCCTTGAGGGCTTCACCCCATACGTTATCCATTATGCCCTTTCCGGTTCGGTCTGCCTCGAATACGGCACGGAAAGCCGTACCATCGCCGAAACGCACCGTGTGGCCTCCGAAGGTCCTCTTGCTCAACCGCCCTTCTTCATCCCGTGTGAAGTGCATTCCCCTGTTTTCCAGCCAGACGATTTCATCCCATGCCGCATCGATGATCTTACGGACGACGGACTGGTCCGCCATGCAATCGGAACCCTTCCACGTGTCAAACATGTGATATATAGGTTTGTCGACAAGGTCTTTGGGGTCGACAGCCGCAAGGCCACCCTGGGCGGTGCTGGTGTGGGACTTTTGAGGATGTGATACCTTGGTTACCGCAATGATTTTGGTTCCGGGCCTCTTTTCCAGTATGTGCGCGGCGCAACGGAGACCGGCGCCGCCGGCGCCGATGATAAGCACGTCGCATTTAATCCTTGAAGACATTTTGAACATTTTTTCCATCTGACAATCTCCGGTGAATAAATCTTTGCTGATATAGACTGCGTGATTTCCTTGCGGGCAGACTCAGATTAATACAATAAGTTTTATACCGACCCAGGCAGCAATCATAATGGTCGTTACAATCGCTGCCATGCCGGCCGCCCGCAGCTCTTTCGAGGCTGCGTAATCATTCAGGATAGAGATCAGGCCATAGCAGCCATGATAAAGCGCGGATGCCACGAGAGCGACATCGACCAGCTTGATCCATATACTCTGCATTCTCAGCGTCACCTGGCTTACATCCTTAGCAACCTGGGGACTCAAGTGCATGAAAAGGAAATGGGCGGGAATCATAACCAGCAGAAAGGTGCCGGTAATCCGCTGGAGTTTCCAGCTCCAAAGGTGATGCGTGTCCCTGATGCGGGCATATAGCCCGTAAGCCGTGGTCAATGCGGCCGATACAGCTATTATCCAAAAGAACATCGGGGATACGTGCTGGTTTCCCATCAGCACCAGCATGGCCAATATACCGGAGTATAGAATGGTCAGGCCGGCCACCCATTTCAACAGCACGTCATCTCTCCGGCACCGGAAGCTCTCATACAGTATCAGCCGCCCGCCGTTTAACGCGTGGAATATGACCGGTATGGCCAGGGCCCATTCGAGGAACTCCAAAAACGGCAGCCGGTATATCTTCATTTTATCGGCATACGCACCGGACGTCGCAAGAAATGAGAGTGTGTAGAGATGAAACCCCATAAAAATTACCAGCAATACTCCGGATAGCCGGTGAGTCCAGCTGATTACAAAAGGCGCCCCCAGGTTCCGGGTGTACCGGGCGAGCGGAGGGATAATCTCCAGCAATTTAGTCATATTCTTATCGATTCCATTCTCGGAACTGCGAATGATCATGAGATTCCTCTTTCCTGCTTTGGAATTACTATATTTTCTCCTGCTTGTTAAGGTAGCCTATAAATTTGTTGACGGCTACATCAATGTGATTTCTGACGACTGTTTCAAGCATGTCCGGATCTGTATTCTTATTTCTGAAAAGCGACATTATTCTTTCATGTATCCTGTATGAATTGCTGAAGTCCTCCCGGTAGTACTGGTAGGAGAGTCGATACCACATTATTTGCATCCGCAGAGTTTGCAGAAGATTGATCAGCAGCTGGTTTCCGCACGCATTAATGAATATTTCATGAAAGATAATGTGCTGCTTCCAGTAATTTTTTGTATCTTCATTTTCGGCGGCGGTTTTCATCCGGGCCAGCGCGCGGTCCATTAAATCCAGATTATTTGCGCTCATCTTCGGATAGGCCTGTTTGGCGGCAAGCCCCTCGAGCACTGATCGGACCGGGAAATGATCTTCAATATCACGTGGCGAAATGCGTTTGACAAAAGCTCCTTTGCGCGGGATGACCTCAACCAGGCCTCTCTTCTCAAGCACCCGAAAGGATTCCCGAATGGGAGTCCGGCTGATGTTGAATTGTTTCTGCAGATCGAGTTCGGTCAATTGATCTCCTTCCTTGAAGATCCCTTCCAGGATGGCCTCGGTCATTGCCTCGGACAGATTTTCCACCAACCCAGCCGGCCTGAAATCAATGAATTTAAGTTTGGAGGTCGATTTTTTCATTGCCTCATGCCTCGTATAATTTCCGGATTGTTATAGCCGATTGTTTACAGGCTTGTATGCAAAGATCGCAAAGGATACATTCATCCAGATTTTTTTCCACCACCACCGGAGCGTCTCCGTTCTTCTCAAAAATGGCGACAGGGCAGACCCGCAAACATCCACCGCAGCTTGCGATGCCGACGCAGGAGATCATGTTAACATCAACACGAATGAACTCGCTTGTAGAACTCATGGCCTGTAAATTCCTTTCATTTCATTTGACCGATTGATTCTGATAACCGGATGATCCGTCGCGAACGTTCAACCACTGGATAGTCGATGAACTTCCCGTCCAATTGCAACGCCCCGACGCCTCCTGCTTCACTTTTCTCGAAAGTCTCCACCACCCGGCGGGCATATAAAATCTCCTCGGGGGTTGGTGAAAAAATTTCATTGCAGGGACCGACCTGGCTTGGATGGATGCAAAGCTTACCCTGGAAGCCGAGTCCCTTGGCTCTGCGTGCATCAGCCCTGAGGGCATCAAGATCCTTCAGGTCGATCATGAAAGGAGTGTCGATAGGCGGCTCTTTTCCGGCGGCCCGACAAGCAACGGCCATCCTGGACCGGGGGTAGTGCAGCTCGGCTCCGTCTCTGCTTATGTTGATCCCGATATCGAGGCTGTAATCGGCTGCCCCAAAGGCAGCCAGAAATTCGCGATACGGTGTGATCGGTTCAGAAAATATCCGGAAAACATTCTGAATCCCCCGCGCCGATTCGATCAGCGCTACCACACAAAATGACCCCGAAGAAATGGCGCAGTCGCGCTCGCAGTCCAACAGGCGTTCGTGGATTTCCCTGATTTGTTCGCCGGATTCCACTTTGGGCAGTATGATACCGGTAAGAGATGCGTCCGCGATAGATTCAAGGTCCTTCCGGTTGTGCCCGCTGCCCAGCGCGTTGACACGCACCATCAGCTTCCGATGGGCATGCTCCAAAACCTTTTTCCGCGCGATCTCCCGTGCTTCGCCTTTCAGCGCATGAGCCACGGCATCTTCCAGGTCGATAATGACCACATCGGAGCCTGCGCTCAACGCCTTATCGACGCGGTCGGGTCGTGTGGCAGGCACAAATAGTGCTGTTCGTAACGTACCGATTGTTTTCATGAATTATCCTCACAAATACCGTTTGGCAATATCGACAATGTCGGAAAAAGATTCGGCCACATGGATTCCGGCCTTTCGGAACATTTCGAGTTTGCTCCTGGTGGTGCCTCGATTACCCTCAACAATTGTTGCGGCATGTCCGAAACGGACTCCCGGCATGTTGTCAACAAACCGGCCCGCAATAAAACCGATGATCGGAATCGATAACCTCTGCGCCATAACCATTTCCGAGAGTTTTTCTTCAACCACGCCTCCGGGTTCGCTGAAAAGAACGACCACCCTTGTTTCCGGGTCGCGATCAAACAGCGGTATCAAGTCGAGAAAATTGGACCCCACTACCGGGTCTCCTCCAATCCCTATGCATGTGCTCTGCCCGATGCCATGAGTAGTAAGCAGGTTGGCTATTTCGGTGGTCATACCGCCGCTGCGCGAGGCAATACCTACCGGCCCCGGCATATAGGCTTTGCGTACATCGGCGGCCGGCCCGCCTGCCATCCCCAGCCTGACTTTTCCCGGTGATATAAGTCCCAGCGTGTTGGGGCCTATAACTCTGGCGTTCCGGACTTTGGCTGCTTCAAGGAATTCAATGGTATCTTTCCGCGGTACCCGTTCGGATACAACCACCGCCAGAGTAATGCCGTTTTCCAGCGCCTCCAGCACGGCGCCTTTGACAAGGGCGGGCGGTACAGATATCACAGCGGCTTCAGCCGGATGTTCCCGCAACGCCTGTCTGACCGTGTCGTAAACCGGAATACCGTTAACGCGCTGCCCCCCTTTCCCCGGTGTAATGCCCGCGACGACTTTGGTTCCGTAATCGATCATGTCTTTGGTGAAAGACGTCGCTTCTCTTCCTGTTATGCCCTGCACGATAACTCTGGTATGCTTATCGGCTAAAATAGCCATGTTCTACCCCCTGATACCTTTGCATAACACCCTCTTTTGCCCGATTTCTTCGTCAGGTTCAAATTTTAATCCTCGAAATACTAAATGTATTCCTGTGGTTAAAATTATCGCCTTACTTGAACTTTAACAAAATTGAATGTTCTGCAAAGCTCTCCCCCTCTGTTAGTAATTTTCAATTGGCGTTCTTTGCTGCGATCCTGGCGGCTTCGTCAATAGAAACCGTCCGTCCCTGGATGGGGATTCCATATTTCGATAATATTTTGAATCCTTCCTCTTCCCAGGCTCCTGGAATACGGAATACCGCGACCGTTTCAGCCGGGTTTTTGCCGGACTCGAGAATACCTTTTACGATTCCTCGTGCGACAAGATCGACCCGGGTGTTGCTGACAACATTCATAATAACGGCGATTTTGTCCACACCCGGTTTGGAAAGAATCAGCCGGGTCAGCTCCTTGACCTTGAGCACGGATGGATTGCCGCCGATTTCACAATAATTGGCTGGACGCCCGCCATGGGAGCAAATAGCATCGAAGGCTGTCAGCGATGCTCCCCCGCCGCCGATGATAAGACCCAGGTTGCCGTCAAACTCGATCATACGGCCGGCCACACCGCGGTGGTCAAGATTGTCTATGTCTGCCGCCCGGCGTTCAAAATCCGACATGCGTCTTTCCCCCTCTATCCGGCCTATGTCCTTTTCCAGCGCCGCAATGTCGGCATGCCGGAACACCGCGTCGTCGTCGATCTCCATGTGGCAATCCAAAGCGATAAGCTGCCCGTCGTCCATCAACCCGAGCGGATTGATCTCAACCACCGTAGCATCATAGTCCAGGAAAACCTCAGCTATCGTAGAGAGCACGGAAGATAGCCCGAGAAGCAATTTCCCGGAAATTCCTGTTTCGGCGACGATCTCCCTGGCCCGGTGGACAGGCAATCGTGAGGCAATCGTGAAATGCTCTTTGCGGACCAACTCCGGCTGCTGCTGCGCCAACTCCTCAATATCCACGCCCCCCACTTGGGAAAAAATAGCCAAAGGCTCTTTGGCCACCGTATCGTATGTGATCCCCATGAAGAATTCCTGCCTTACGGCTTTTTTTTCTTCCATATAAACGGATTTCGGAATGTATCCGCGAAGGTTGCTCTGCAACAAAAGCGAGATCTTTTGCTGAGCATCTTCGGCATCAGATGCTTCAAGGATGCCTCCGGCTTTTCCGCGGCCGCCAACCGGGATTTGGGCTTTGAGCATGACTGGCGTTTCAATCGTCATCGGTTCACCAGGGCCCACCAACCTCCCAACCGGCAAAGGAATCCGGTACTTTTCCAATATTCGTTTGGACTCGTGTTCCAGCAACCTCATCTCATTCTCCTATATCTAACCATGCTTAGTTTCCGCCGACAGCCCCCGCAGGTCTTATCGGGTGAAAAAAGTAGAGACATCCGACATTTTATCCAGCGAAAGCGCACGTTCACAGAGCGTTTCCGCCCAGTCATCATCAATCAGCCCACGGGTGAGTGTCTTGAACTTGCCGACCACCTCTGAGGCGCTCAGGGGATTTTCGGGATCACCCTTAGGGAAGGTAACGAACCCGGTCCGGCGCTCGCCGGAACGCTTGACAATTTCCACCCGTGCCGGCCAATTCCTCGGATACATGGCGCTCAATTCAGGGTCGGATTGAATCCGGATCTTTTGCATCATCAGGGCTATTTCAGGGTTCTGAATCCTTTCGCTTGAAAAAGCCGTCAAATCGACATGTCCGAACATCAATGCGGAGGCGATGCAAAACGGCAGGTTGAATTTGGCCAAATAGGGGTTTTTCGGTTCAATATCGGCCAGCAGATCCAGAGATCCCTGGTAGATCGAAACACTTACGCTTTCCACATCTTCCGGGGCCAAGGCAGCACCTTGGGTGGCTTGCAGGACTGCATCAATGGCAGAATGGGTATGACCGCACGAAGCATGGAATTTGATTGAATTGCGCTCGAAATAAAATTCCCTTCCTAAGTCAGCAAGGCATTTTGTGCCGTCAAAATCGCAGGAAGTGGCCATGAAAAATCCCTTTTCTCCCTCAAGGATCCTGGAAGCACCTGTGAATCCCCTCTGGGCCAAAAGGGCCGAAAGAAGTCCGTTGAGAGCGGCCTTTCCCGTGTGCAGTTGCTTGCTCATTGCGTTGTTCGTTAAAAACTCCCACAGGCCGCCGGCCTGCGTCCCCGCCGACCCGTAGGCAGAAATGGTCTGTTCCTCATCCAATCCGAGCAGCCTCGCTGATCCTGCGGCAGCGCCAAATGTTCCGCAAGTGGATGTGGTGTGCCAGAATCGGTAGTGACTCGGACCGACGCCGACAGCAACACGTATGGCCGCCTCATACCCGACGGCGATTGCCAGCAGCAGGTCCGCACCGCTTGCTTCTTCACGCTCTGCCAAAGCAAATACCGCTGATATTATGGGGGCCGCCGGGTGTATAATAGACTCCCGATGCAAATCGTCCATTTCCACCATGTGGGAGGAAGCACCGTTTACGAGCGCCGCCATAAGGCAGTTGCCATAGGATTGGGTGGGGATGATCGTGGATTCCTTGGAGCCACCCAGATCACGGATGACGTCCAGTATGATCTGAACCGGTTTTCCTTCTTTTCCTGCGATCGCCGACCCGAGCCAGTCCAGGAAGTAAATCTTTAACTTGCTGACCTGCGATTCTGAAAGATCGCTGTAAGACAATCGCGATAAAAATGAACCAAGCTGGCCTGAAAGTGTGGGTTCAGACACCAAAAAAACTCCTGCGTCAAATATTTTATTTTCAAGGGCGATCAGCCCTTCGAACCTCAGTGACATCGAGACCTTGATTTCACATCACATGATGCCACCGGGTTGACCCGATCTTGATATTGTCGACAATATACAATCGCGTATCTTTGTCAAGAAAAATTATCCGTGATGAATTACCCGCGAAACAAATTTCCCGAAAACGCTGATTATGCCCACCAAAATTAATTGACAAACCGGGGGTAATATGGTTTTTTCAGTTCGCATTTCAGCAGGCGAATCAAAACTTATTGCGTTATTTTTGTCGAGTTAATTATACGCAATTATTGTGCGCATAGAGAGCGATCACATGCACCCGTTTTATTGGGCGCCATTTGTATTGATCGGCGACTGATAGAATAAGAATCTGCGAATTCAATTTTAATATAAAATGTTGCATCGAAAGAAGCTGAAGATGCTTTCAGCGGGATGATTAAAATTAATATTTACTTGGAGGATGCCATGAAGAAAACGCTTGTGATTCTGATCAGCTTCCTGGTGGCAGGATGCACGACTATGGGTTCGGCAATGTTAATTGGGGGAAGAGCTGTTAATGACAACTTTAAGCCGTCCAAGATTTTAGCCACCTACAGGCCTCTTGGTAACATGCCTGAAGGTACTCAGTTTTTTTTGATCGAAAATCGGGGTAAACCGGCAATGTATCGCAAAGATAACAGTGGGGTTGGGATGATTTTTGAAAAACACTGGGTTGAAGACGGTAAGGATTATTTTGCGGCGGCTTTTTACGGGTATGGTGAAGCTTTTATCTCCTTCATCCCTTCTGATCGTAGTCAGGAAGGCGGGTTTTTTATTTATCCGCATGGATCATATCAGGGCACACCCGGTGACCGGTTACGGCCCATGCCATACAATCCTAAAAGTGAACCCGATTTTCGACTGATTCCCCAGCAGTAGAGCTATGTTGCCATCAGCACAAAAATCAACATGATTTCAGCAAAGCAAAATTTTTGTCGAGGGTTTTTATTCGCTGTCTGTTATCTTCCGGCAGGTTGTGGCGGATGGATTCCCTCTCACAAAGCGGTTATAAAAACGATAATCTTCGGGCCAGTAAACTCCCTGAGAATTCATTTTCTTGATAATTCTGCATGCTTTAGTTCCATTACGTATTGTCGAAACTCTTTGCGGCATGGGTATGCCAACAGTGTGGAGAAGTTTATTTCGATGAGCCTGAGGTCGATTCTATTCAGGAAATTATCAAGATGCTTGAAGATCGCACCGGAAAACTTTATGTTGCGGCATAAGCGGTCATATTAATCAGAAATCATTGGCACAAAAGAAACTAAACTTGGATTTTCAGAGCTAAGTTACAAATAAGAAGGCCGGAGAGGGTTGCCCCTCCCCGGCCTTTTGTTTTTTACTCCCGCCTCTCGGCTTTCGCCTTAAGACTCTCGCCTCA
>CAYODW010000008.1:0-26795 GCA_964402865.1 uncultured Desulfonema sp.
GCCCAGCAAAAAGAAGATATAAGATTTACCATTTCGAAAAGAATACTGGAAATTTACGCCTCACGAAATTTCGCTGTCAATGGAAATCATAAGGCTATTCCTATGGAAATGAATAGCCATATTCAGGCCGAAATAGATCTTTTTACGACCGGGATAGAAAAAAACTTTTTCAGAGAATCATTAAAACGTTCAGGAAGCTTTCGTCCTCAAATACTTGAAATGCTCAAGCAAGCTGGATTACCTGAAGAATTGTCATGGTTGCCTCTCATTGAAAGCGGGTTTAAGGTTAATGCGCTTTCTTCAGCCAGGGCTTTAGGCCTTTGGCAGTTTATTCCTTCAACTGGCTACAAATTTGGCTTAAAACGCGACCTGTTCGTTGATGAAAGACTCGATCCGGTTAAATCTACTGAGGCAGCAATAGCATATCTCAAGGAACTGCATCAGATGTTTGGCGACTGGACAACTGTTCTTGCCGCATACAACTGCGGAGAAGGCAGGGTTTTAAGGATAATAAGGGACCAGAATGTTAATTATCTTGATAACTTCTGGGATCTTTATGAACGTCTTCCGAGAGAAACGGCAAGATACGTTCCGAGGTTTTTGGCAACTCTCCACGTCCTTTCCAACCCCGAAAAATACGGTCTTGATAAAGTTGATCTTGAATCACCCTGGGAATATGAAACTGTTTCGATAGCAAAACAGGCTCACTTGAAAGACATAGCGAAAGAACTTTGCATCGATGCAGATGCCCTCAAACAGATTAATCCGGAACTTCGATACAATATTTTACCGCCCTACACATATCTCCTTAAAGCACCGCCCGGTAAAACGGAAGAGCTTCTTGCCAAAATAGACTCAATACCTGTCTCTACTGCCGGACAGCATGTTTCATATGATTATCAAAATCACAGAATTAAGCGAGGAGAAACACTTTCTGTAATTTCAAAACGATACCGGGTCAGCGTTCAAAGTTTAATGCGGGCGAATAATATGCGCAAACCAGTATTAATAGCAGGCAAAATGCTTAAAATTCCTGGTTATCAGGGAAGATCATCAATAACTGAATCAACAACCCATCAAGCAAAATACACACCGCAAAAAAAAGAACTGCCTTCCACACATATTGTTAAAAGCGGTGAATCTCTCTTGATCATAGCCAACCGATATAATACGACAGTTAAAAATATTCAGGAACTTAACAACTTAAATACGATTAATCTCCATATTGGGCAGGTTCTGTTTGTTCAAAAACTGAGCGGATATAATGAAACCAATACTGTTAAGAAAAAGTACCGTGTTAAATCAGGGGATAACCTTTTCAGGATATCACAGAATCATAATATGCCGCTCGACAGGCTTCTGCGTATTAACAAGCTGACACCAAAAAGCAAAATACATGCCGGGCAATATATTTATGTTGAATAGACCTTTAATCACGGAATCATTTGGTATGTTCGGGGATTTTTTTAAACGATCTTTTATCTGTTTTTCAGGAGGATTTAATGAGCGGTGTATCTTACAGCCTCGAAAACAGGGTGTTTGTAATAACAGGCGGGAGCAGAGGAATCGGTTTGGAGATAGCGCAACTGCTTCTTGATCAGAAAGCAAAGGTCATAATATGCGGAAGAAAACAGGAGGGGCTTGAAGCAGCAAAAACAAAACTTTCGGGAGGATCCAGCCTTCTCACAGTACAGGCTCATATTGCAAAAGAATCTGATGTTGAAAACCTGTTTAATAAAGCTACTGAATATTTTGGAAAGATCGATGGTCTGATAAACAATGTCGGGATGAATATTGTAACTTCAGTTGTTGATGCCGACTATTCGTTATGGCAAAAAATAATTGACTCTAACCTGAACGCCACTTTCTTATGTTCAAAAAAGGCCGGGCAGATAATGAGAGGGCGGAAAAAGGGGAAAATAGTCAGTATTTCATCTATTGCAGCAAGAAGATCCGCGCCTGCAATGGGAATTTACGGCATTGCGAAAGCGGGAATTGAAATGATGACCAAGGTCCTTGCACAGGAGCTTGCGCCTTTTAATATTCAGGTTAATGCCGTGGCGCCGGGCATGGTTAAAACAAAATTCAGCGAACCGTTCTGGTCAAACAAGGAGATACATGACCAGATCGTCAAAACGATTCCGCTGGGAAGACTAGCAGAACCGGCTGATGTGGCATATCCGGTTATGTTTCTCTGTTCAGACGCTTCAGATTTTATTACAGGCCAGACCATAATGGTGGACGGAGGAGCAAGCGCAATATAGTTGAAAAAATGGTCAGAGGATTCAAGCTGCAGATTTTTCACTTGAATCCCCGACCCCTTGAATCCCGGTTTTATTTCTTTTTCCTGGCTTCCGCCCGGAGAAGTTTTTTATCCAATTTACCTACAGTTGTAAGCGGAAGCTCCTTTCTTATCTCTACTATTTTCGGAACCTCATATGGAGCCAGCTTCTCCTTCGCAAACCTAATTATATCTTCTTCAATCTCCTTGTAATTTTTATTTTCGTATTCTTTGGTAGGTGTTACAAAAGCTTTTACGAGTTCCGAACCGGGCCTCTCAGGATTGGGAAGACCCACCATCGCAATCATTTCAACTGCAGGATGTCCTGTCAGAACCTCTTCAACTTTCTTCGAAAAGACTTTATATCCCCCTACGATTATCATGTCTTTTGTTCTATCCACTATGCTCAGATATCCATTTTCATCCTGAACGGCGACATCCCCTGTATGTAAATATCCATCCGCATCGATTGTCTTTTTCGTTTCTTCCGGCTTGTTATAGTAGCCCACCATAACCTGGGGACCTTTTACACAAATTTCCCCTGGCTGACCCAGCTCAACTTCTTTGCCTGTTTCAGGATCGACAAGCTTTATGTCCGTATTCAACAAAGGCAGCCCGATTGAACCCAGCTTCTTTTTACCTTTAGACGGATTCATCGTAGTCAATGGAGATGTTTCAGTCATTCCATATACTTCCACCAGTTTGCCTTTACCCACGATCTCTTCAAATTCTTTCTGTGATTCCTCGGGGAACGGAGCGGCAGCACATATGCAGCTTTCCACTCCTGAATAATCGAGGGCCTTGAATTTTGGATTGGCCATCAGAATCTGGAACAATGACGGCACGTTTACAATTGAAGTCGGCTTATATTTTTCTATCTGTGCGCAGATATAATCAGTATCTCTCGGGTTGGGGACAAGCACCTGTGTCCATCCAATGAAAATGCAGTTTGCATTGAAGAAAAGGCCCGCAATATGGAAAAAAGGAAATCCTGACAGGGCAAGACCCTTGCCGGGCTCCCATCTCATCCATGTCTGGACTATTATCAGGTCAGAAACCGCATTGCGGTGGCTCAGCATAGCCCCTTTGGGCACCCCTGTGGTGCCTCCGGTATATTGAATATATGCAATATCATCAGGAGTTATCTTGACGTCAGGGCTCTTCGCAGAGAATTTTTCGGTTTTTATCACATCTTTAAAAATATAGACCTGTTTCCCTTTCAGTGGTGTCACCTCACCCTTGGGAATCTTTTTCAGCATCTGCCCAAGTATTCTTTTTATAGCGGGAAGAAATCCGCCAACGCTTGTCGCGACAACCACTTTCAGCTCAGGCAGGTTTGATTCGATTTTGACTAATCTTCCCGCGAATATGGCATCGAGTGTTACTAGACCTTTTGCTTTCGAGTCGATGAGCTGGTATTGCATTTCTTCGGGTGAGAGAAGAGGCGAAACACCTGAAACAACGCATCCGGCTTTTAATATACCAAGCCACGCTATTACATATTCGGGAATATTGGGAAGATTGATACCAACTACATCACCTTTTTTAAGCCCGTTTTGAATGAGCATGTTAGCGAATTTGTTCGAATACTTATCGAGCTGAGCAAAGGTCACTTCAATGCCAAAATAAGAGAATGCGGCCTTTTCGGGAAATTTTTCAAAAGCAGGTTTTATAACATCGACATACGAGGTTTCCCATTTACTCGGATCAATATCTTCTAGTCCAGCATCATATGATTTTCTCCATAATTGCTCTCTTCCCATGATAAAATCTCCTCCTGCCTATGATTTGAATTGATGTTTTTATGGGTTGCAAATATTTTATGACTTATAGAATTTGTCTTTTCTGTTTTCTTACTTAAAATATTTTGATATTACAACATTTAATTAAGGAATAGTTTACTCAAATCCTTGAATCCTCGAACCCTTTAACCCTTTAAAAACAATTAATTGATTATGTGCGGAAGATTCGCCCAATTCAGCCCTGTCTCGCTATTGAAGGAGGTCTTTGACATCAGGGCTGTAAAATGCGATCCTTCCCGATCATCGTATAATGTCGCTCCTACGCAGGATGTTCTTGCGGTCACATATTACGGTGAAAGAATACTCACAAGGTTTTCCTGGGGTATTACACCCCGTATAGGAAAAGAGACTGCAAAGCCTTCTCTTCTAATAAATGCCCGTATTGAAACCATTGCTGAAAAACCGAGCTTTTTTGAATCTATAAAATTCAGGCGATGCCTCATACCAGCAGACGGATTTTATGAATGGGAAAAGGCTGGGGCAAAAAAACAACCCTGGTTTTTTAAGGTTCAATCAAATCTGCCTTTCGCATTTGCCGGTATATGGGAAAAAAGAAATGAAAAGAATGAATTAACCCGGCCAGCCTTTGCAATAATCACAACAGAAGCAGCCGGGCCTGTAAGCAGAATTCACAACAGGATGCCCGTGATTCTTGATAGAATCGTTTATAAAAACTGGCTTGACCCTGATGAAAAGAACCCGAAAAGATTAACAGAAATCATACAGGAAGGTTCATTTTCCGGTTTAAACGGATATCCCGTATCCCGAAGAGTAAATTCCGTTTCAAACAATGATCCTTACTGTATCGAGCCTGCTGATACGGAAACAGATTATAAACAGATATAAAATCATATGCGCATAACAAACTGGTATGTAATAACAGGCGCCCCCTGCTCAGGAAAAACTTCCGTGATTTCCCGACTCGAACAGCTTGGGTACAGGGTTGTCCACGAAACCGCGCGCGCCTATATAAATGATGAGCTTAAAAAAGGCAAAACTCTCGATGAAATAAAAGAGGATATGTTCATATTTGAAAGCAGCATCTTTTACAGAAAAATAAAAATGGAAGCCGCACTTCCTGAAAAGGCCATAATTTTTCTTGATCGGGCAATTCCGGACAGCATTGCTTATTTCAGGTTTGCAGGAATTGACCCGAAAGAGCCGGAAGTAAAGAGCGCAGATATTCGTTACAGGAAAATTTTTCTGTTTGACAGGCTTCGGATAAAACAGGATGAAGTTCGCAATGAAAACGAAGAAGATTCCATTTTAATCGAGAGTCTTATAGAAGAGACTTATAGAACGATCGGTTACAAAATAATCAGAGTTCCGGTCTTGCCTCTCGAAAGGCGCGTTGATTTTATTCTCGAAAACATGTGAATATGCCATTCCGGAGTTTTTTACAGAATCCTCAGATATATGCACTTAAGATAATAGGTTTCGGGCATGGAGAGAAGAAAGGGGTGATCTTTACCCTGGGTGCGCTTTTCTATAACCTGAACCCTGCTCCGGGCATCGGATGCGGCTTTTGTCAATATATTCAGAAAAGCATTTTCGTCTATATTCTGAGAGCAACTGCAAGTAACAAGAAGTCCTCCGGAGTTTAATAGCCGCATCGCCCGCAGATTAATCTCCTTATACCCCCTTAACGCGGCCTCGATATGCGCCCTGCTTTTTGCAAAGGCAGGAGGATCAAGCACTATGGTATCGAATTTTCTTTTCTGTATATCATATAATTTCAGTCGGTCAAAAATATTATCTGTTTCAAATTTAATGTTTGTTGTCCCGTTTAACAGGGCATTTTTCTTTGCGAGATCGATCGCACTCTCTGAAATATCAACAGCCTCAACATGTTCACAAGACTTTGCCATATTCAGAGCAAAACCGCCCGCGTAGCAGAAGCAGTCAAGACCAGTGCCGAGTGAAAGCCTTCCGGCAAGAGCCCGGTTTTCTCTCTGATCAAGAAAAGCGCCGGTCTTCTGGCCTGATGAAGGATGAAAATAAAATTTCAGACCATTTTCAAGGCAGACTATCTCACCTGGATCTTCTCCTTTTAGTATTGATACCTGTCTTGGCAACCCTTCGAGCTCCCGGACTTTGCCGTCATTCCTTTCGATGATCGAAACAGGATTAATAAGATCCGACAGAATTTCTGCAATAAGATCTTTTATCCTGTCAGATCCCTGGGAAAGAGTCTGGATCGAAATAACATCCTTGTACCTGTCAATGATTACAGAAGGAATTCCGTCTCCTTCTCCGTTTACAAGCCTGCATACTTCGGTATCGGACACCGTTTTTTCCCGTAACGCAATTGCCGTCTTCAGGCGATTCAGCCAGAATTCTCTGTTTACTATCTCATCTGAATTCGTAACCATGCGCAACGCTATCTGAGATTTATCGCTGTAAAAGGCCCTGCCATAAAATTTCCCTTTAACATCACAAATATCAACGACAGATCCACCATCGGCGCGGCATTCCCGGATATCGCTCCTATAAATCCACAAGTGACCAGCCCTGATTCTCTCGGTCGCCCTTTTTGAAATTATAGCTCTTTCTTCAATCATTTTATTTATTTTTCTACAATTGATGCATTCGTAAAATTCTTTTTGTCATTCCCGCGAAAGCAGGGCACATAGTGAAGCATTAGCGCTATCCAAGATATTCGAATGATTCTGGACTCCCTCTTTCACGAAAGTGACGAAGTTTGGAACTTTTCATAAAGCCGTCAACAATTCCTTTTTCTCTTTTTCAGTGAGATATCGCCAGCAGCCCTCTTTCAGACCGCCGAGCCTTATGTTTGAAATTCTTATTCGCTTCAATTCCCTGACCCTGTTTCCAACTTTTTCAACCATGCGACGAATCTGCCTGTTTCTGCCTTCTTTCAGAACAATCCGGAACTTATCAGAAGAAATCCTTTTGACTAGCGCAGGTCTTGTTCTGCCTTCTGAGAGATGAATACCGGAGGCCATTTTATTTATTGATTCATCGTCAACAGGCCTCGATACTAAAACTTCGTACTCTTTTTCATGATCAAATGAAGGATGTGAAAGAATATTATGAAGTCTTCCGTCATTGGTTAAAAGTAGAAGTCCGCTCGAATCCTTGTCAAGACGGCCAATGGGATAAACACGCTCCGGGATGTCAATAAGAACTATTACAATTTTTCCTCTATCCCGGCTGCATGTCGTAATATAACCTTTCGGCTTGTTAAGCGCGATATATATCAGCTTATTTTTTGCCTCTATCCGATTGCCGCCGACTTCAACAATATCCTTTTCAGGGTCAATTTTTGTTCCAAGCTCTTTAACAACAACCCCGTTAACCCTTACACCGCCGGATACTATAAGTTCTTCCCCACGCCTTCTTGAACAAAAGCCCGCAGCAGACAGAAATTTTTGAAGCCTCATGATCATAGGATTCAGCCATTTTGTTTCAGAACCGAACAAAAACTTATCTGACAGAATTTATACGATCTGACGTATTAATTTTAAAAAACAGACAACTATCCTGTTCATCCTGTCAATTCTGTCTAAAAAACCTTGTCATGATCGGTAGTCGGCGTTAATCTTAACATAATCTATTGAAAAATCGCAGGTTAGAACGGATGTCTCTCCGACGCCGGTTTTCAAATCAACCGTTATCGCGAACTCAGACTTCTTCAGCACTTTCGTTGCTTCTCTTTCGGCATCATCACCACAACCCATACCATTTTTTACCATCATAACATCGTCGAAAAAGATATCCACAATCCCCGGATCGAATTCAACACCCGATCTTCCTGCTGCTGCAAAAATCCTTCCCCAGTTCGCATCTTCTCCGAACAGCGCTGTCTTGACTAAGTTTGAGTTGGCAACGGTCTTTGCGATTTTTTCAGCATCACCAACGGTTGACGCGCCTTTTACTATGATATCAACCAGTTTTGTTGCGCCTTCCCCGTCTTTGACAATCATTTTGGAAAGAGCTATAAGAACTTCGTCAAGTATTCCACGGAAATACTCCTTATCCCGGGAATTTTCTACCTTCGCCCCGGACATTCCGTTTGCCAAAAGAAGAACCGTATCGTTTGTGCTTGTATCACCGTCAATAGTGATCCTGTTGAACGATTTCTCCACAGAATTGGACAAAGCTTTCCTGAGAACAGCCGGAGAAACTTGCGCGTCCGTACATACAAAACAGAGCATTGTGGCCATATCCGGACATATCATTCCGGCTCCTTTTGCAACTCCTGTAATATTGAAATTGGATCCGCCAATGTTGCAGATTCTTGAAAAAATCTTCGGGACTGTATCTGTAGTCATGATGGCTTGTGCAAAATCATTTATGCCTCCGGGAGAAAGCGATTTCACAAGTTCCGGAACAGCGGACTCTATACTGTCAAGAGCAAGTGGTTTTCCAATAACACCCGTTGATGCAACAAGAACCAGCTCTTCAGATATATTCAGTCCATATGCCGCAAGTTTTGCTTCCAATATGGCATCATTCATGCCCTGCTCGCCGGTGCAGCAATTTGCGCTTCCGCTGTTTGCAATGACAGCCCTGCATACACCATTTCTTATTCTCTCCCTGTCGAGAAGAACCGGCGCCGCCTGAACTCTGTTTTTTGTAAATACCCCCGCAACATTAGCGTTAACTTCTGAACAGATAAGTCCGAGATCCTTCTGATTGTTTTTTTTAAGGCCTGATACAACACCTGAAAAAGAAAAGCCTCTGCAAAGAATTTTTTTCATAATCAAATAACATTCCTATATTTAGCTATTCCTCATTGGTTACTTTATATTTTCCTTTCATTGGAACCACGGAATCCTTGAATCCTGGAACCCTCATTTAATTTGTTAATCTTTTGTCAGAACGAAGCCATCTTGTCAATCCACGCTTTTTGTCGTCTTCTAAAATAACTTCCTTTTTTCAACATAAACACCATATGTTGAATAATTATGTTGACAAATAACTATATATTGAATATTGATGCACAGCATGTAATTTTTTGCTGACAATCCCCGGTTATACTTTTTACGAAACAATCAAAATTCACCGTAATACATGGCAATGTGCTTTCTGTTTTCTTTAAACTGAACAGGTTATTTTCATCTCTGATTAATACAGAGATTTTTCTATTTTGAACCGACTAAACATGAAGAGGTGGCACAAGTGTTTGAGGAAATCAAAAAACGTGATGGAAGGGTTGTTGAGTTTGATTCATCAAAGATCACTACTGCAATCGCAAAGGCCGGAAAGGCAACCGGTGAATTTGATGAAAGGGAGGCAAGAAAACTTACCCTCAGGGTTTTAACCCTTGCTCATGATCTCCGCCTTGGATCGGTTCCTGATGTAGAAGGAATCCAGGATATTGTTGAAAGAGTTCTTCTCGATTCGCCTTTTTACAAAACAGCAAAGGCTTACATAATATACAGGGAGCAGCACGCCCAGATCCGTAGCATAGCCACCAACGCAAATATTGATCTTGTTGAACACTATATTCAGAAGCTTGACTGGAAAATCAAGGAAAACAGCAATATGTGTTATTCCCTCCAGGGACTCAATAATTATATATCATCGGATGTGACTTCCGAATACTGGCTCAACAAAATATATCCGCCTGAGGTAAGAGACGCCCACAAAAAAGGAGAAATACACATACATGATCTAAGTCTTCTTTCCGTTTACTGTGTCGGTTGGGATTTAAAAGACCTTCTTACAAAGGGTTTCATGGGTGTGGAAGGAAAAGTCGAAAGCGCTCCCCCTAAACATTTAAGGTCAGCTCTCGGGCAGATAGTAAATTTCTTCTACACGCTGCAGGGTGAAGCTGCCGGTGCACAGGCCATTTCAAATTTTGATACTCTTCTTGCGCCCTTCGTCAGGTTCGACAGACTCAAATACAGCGAAGTAAAGCAGGCTCTGCAGGAATTTGTATTCAATATAAATATCCCTACACGGGTCGGCTTCCAGACCCCTTTTACGAATATAACCATGGATCTCTACGTACCGTCCATACTTAAAGACCATCCGGTAATAATCGGCGGGAAGGAACGAACCGAGACATATTCGGAATTTCAGCCTGAAATGGACATGATAAACAGGGCTTTCGCCGAGGTAATGATGGAAGGGGATGCAAGAGGAAGGGTTTTTACTTTTCCGATACCGACATACAGTATCACTTCCGATTTTGACTGGGATAATCCTAATCTTGAAACTGTCTGGAAGATAACAGGAAAATATGGAATCCCCTATTTTTCAAACTTTGTAAATTCAGATCTTTCTCCTGAAGACACGAGGTCGATGTGCTGCAGACTGCGCCTTGACAACAGAGAGCTTCTTAAAAGAGGTGGCGGTCTTTTCGGAGCAAGCCCTCTTACGGGATCAATCGGTGTTGTAACCATAAATCTTCCGCGCATCGGCTATCTTTCAAAAAGCGATGATGAATTTTTTACTTATCTTAAGGAAAAAATCAACCTTGCTACAAAAAGTCTTTCTATAAAAAGGAAGGTACTGGAAAGGTTTACCGATAAAAATCTCTATCCCTATTCAAAATTCTATCTACGGGAAGTAAAAAATGGAACAGGCCTTTACTGGAAAAATCATTTTTCAACAATCGGCATAATAGGCATGAATGAGGCCTGTCTTAATTATATAGGCAAAGATATTGCGAGTAAAGAAGGCTTAGATTTTTCACTTAAAGTTATGGATTATATACGCAATATCCTTTCCGAAACCCAGGAAGAAACCGGAGATCTTTACAACCTTGAAGCAACTCCCGCCGAAGGAACATCCTATAGGCTGTCGATGAAAGACAAGCAGAAGTTCCCTGATATTATCTGTGCCAATGAAAAAGATTACACATCAGGAGCGGCCCCCTATTATACTAACTCAACTCAGCTTCCTGTTAACTATACTGATGATATATATGAAACCTTAAGGTTGCAGGACAGCCTTCAGACCAGATATACCGGCGGCACTGTTTTGCATATTTTCCTGGGCGAACTCATTACGGATGTTTCTATAATAAAAGGGCTTATAAGAAAAATATCAACCAATTTTCACCTGCCCTATTTTACCCTGACTCCTACATTCAGCGTGTGCCCTTCACACGGCTATTTAAAAGGCATGCAGGAACTCTGCTCCGAATGCAATGCTGAAACAGAAGTCTATTCCCGGGTTGTCGGATATTTACGCCCCGTAAAGCAGTGGAATAACGGTAAACAGGCCGAGTTCGGAATGAGAAAAACATATAAACTCCCGTCAGATGAATCGTCAGACAAGAGTGTTTCCATAAATTCCAAACCGGACACTTTAGAGAATGGGAATTCTTTTTATATAGAGCCACTGATAAGACCAAAGAAGGCGGGAGCGCTTTGATTTTTGGCGGCATTCAGAAAAATTCACTTATTGATTATCCGGGGAAAATAAGTTGCGTTCTTTTTACCTCAGGATGTAATTTTGCCTGTCCTTATTGCCACAATCCTGATCTTGTAAAAAACAATCCCGCCGTATCTTTAAATGAAACCGAAATTTATGCTTTTCTGGAAAGCAGGAAACGTTTTCTGGATGGAGTCGTTATTTCAGGCGGAGAGCCGACAATTCATGATGATATTAAATCTGTTTGTAAAAATATCAAGACATTAGGATATCCTGTAAAACTTGATACAAACGGAAGCAACCCCTCGGTTATAAAAAATTTAATTGATGAAGGTCTTATCGATTATATTGCCATGGATATCAAAACCGATCCTGCCCTATATTCTTTTTTTGTAAAATACGGTTGTGAATCTGCCGATATAATATCAAGCATTAAAACCATCATGAATTCGGCAATCGATTTCGAGTTCAGAACAACATGCGTCAAGCCGTTTATAAGCCGGCCTGTTATTGAAAAAATATCAGGTATAATCAAAGGATCCAGCCATTATATTCTTCAGCATTTTCAAAATAAAAACGTGCTCGATCCTGCTTTTTTCGCCGTAGAGGATTGTGGATTAAGAGAAGACGAAATGCTTGAACTCAAACTTACGGCGGAACCCTTCGTTGACAAGTGCATAATTCGCTAATATAATTAAGTATTATTTATATTCACTGCCGACTGCTCATTCATCGTTTCCCCCTATTCCCTATTTCCTGTTGCCTATTTCATATTCACTGTTCATTTTTTTCCCTTTTTGATATCAATTTATACTATTCAAATTATGTATACCATTCATTATTTGCTTGACACTTATACCAATAATTTCTATTTAAAAAAACAGCCTGTTCACTTTTACTATAATAAGGAGGACGACGATGACAAACCCGTATTTTGAAGCGTATGAAAGGTCCCTTAAAGATCCCGAAGGATTCTGGGGCGAAGCAGCGAAAGACTGTCACTGGTATAAAAAATGGGACAAAGTTCTGGATGATTCACGCAAGCCATATTTCTACAGATGGTTCCCCGGCGGAATGGTAAATACCTGTTACAATGCTCTGGATTTTCACATAGAAAATGGCAGAGGCAGCCAGGATGCGCTCATTTATGACAGCCCTGTAACCGATACTATAAAAAAGTTTACATACATTGAGTTGAGAGATCTTGTTGCAAAATTTGCGGGCGCTCTTTCCTCCCTTGGGGTTGTAAAGGGTGATCGCGTCCTCATATATATGCCCATGATTCCGGAAGCAGCTATAGCAATGCTTGCCTGCGCCCGCCTTGGAGCAGTTCATTCGGTTGTTTTCGGAGGGTTTGCATCAAACGAGCTTGCAACACGGATAAACGATGCAAAACCCAAAGTAATAGTTTCAGCCTCATGCGGCATTGAAGTAAAGAGAGTGATACCCTACAAACCGCTTTTAGACGGCGCCATTGAAATGGCTAAGTCTAAACCGGATCACTGCGTAATTTACCAGCGTCCCATGGAAACTGCGAACCTGATTCCGGGCCGGGATCTTGACTGGAATGATATAATGTCAAAAGCCAAACCGCATGACTGTGTGCCGGTTGAAGCTACAGATCCCCTTTACATACTTTACACATCAGGCACTACAGGCATTCCCAAAGGCGTGGTAAGAGATAATGGCGGACATCTAGTTGCGCTTAAATGGACCATGAAAGCAATCTATAATGTTGATGCGGGAGATGTTTACTGGGCGGCATCGGACGTCGGATGGGTTGTAGGACATTCCTATATAATTTATGGTCCTCTTTTAAAAGGCTGCACTACAATCCTGTTTGAAGGAAAGCCGGTAGGTACACCTGATGCAGGCGTCTTCTGGCGGGTAATATCACAACACAAGGTAAAAACCATGTTCACGGCGCCAACGGCTTTCAGAGCAATAAAAAGGGAAGATCCTAAAGCCGAACACATGAAAAATTATGATCTCTCCAACTTTAAGTATTTATTTCTGGCTGGTGAAAGGCTTGATCCGGATACCCTCCACTGGGCGGAAAGAAGCATAGGCGTTCCCGTTATTGATCACTGGTGGCAGACTGAAACAGGCTGGGCGATAGCCGCAAACTGCGTTGGCCTGCACCATTTTACTGTCAAACAGGGTTCTCCCACAAAAGCGGCTCCCGGGATGGATGTGAGGGTAGTTGATCCTAACAACAATATAGTCAAGCCAGGAGAAATCGGCGCCCTTGTCGTCAAGCTGCCTCTACCTCCGGGAACCTTGCCGACCCTCTGGAACAACGACGAAGGATTTATCAATTCATATCTTAAGGAGTTCCCCGGATACTACAAGACAGCAGATGCCGGATTTATCGATGAAGACGGCTATATTTATGTAATGACGAGGACAGATGATGTAATAAATGTTGCGGGGCACCGCCTTTCAACTGGCGGCATGGAAGAAATACTCTCCGATCATCCCGATGTTGCTGAATGCGCCGTACTTGGCGTTGATGACCAGCTTAAAGGCCAGGTCCCCGTAGGCTTTATAGTGCTCAAAGCCGGAGTTACGCGCAGCCAGGATGAAATAGTAAAAGAAATTGTCAAGATGGTAAGAGATAGAATCGGTGCAGTCGCATCTTTTAAAACAGCTACGGTTGTTAAGCGCCTGCCCAAAACACGTTCCGGCAAAATACTGCGGGGAACCATTCAGAAGATTGCCGACAACAAGGAATTCAAGATACCGGCAACAATAGACGACCCTGCAATTTTGGATGAGATGAGAGAAGCCCTGGTTAAAATCGGGTACGCGGACGCAAGAAAATAATCCTGCAAAATTATAAGTCGGACGTTGACTCTCCATCGGAGTCAACGTCCGGCCAACAAAAGATAATAATTTCAACACGGTTAATCATAGCTCCAGCCTAAAGAAGATGGCTTTTGGTTTTTAATGGGGGGATGAATTTCCCTTGTATTAAAGTCAATTCCATGTTATCTGAAATCTTGTTTTTATCCTCACCCCGATAACCGGAATAAGTAAAATGAGATTTGGCAGGATCTTAAAATATTTTTGCACAGATATAAGTTTTTTATAAGGAGGAATGACAGATGGAGCGGGACAAGATAGTAAATATCATCATGGTTATTATGTTTGGAATCTTCCTGCAGATAATTTTTATGTTTGGAGAAGCTAAAGATACTCCGAACAAGACAGCGATAAAATTTACAAAGGCATACTTCACGCTGGACAAGTCAATGTCCGGCTATCTGTGTAAAACTCTGGCATCATCCGATGAAGAAAACATTGTTGAAAAATATATTCAAAAAACCGAAACCGAAGCGGCCGAACGAGGTCTGGGTCCCGATTTCATGAAAAGCAGATTATTCAATATCGAAACTGAAACAATCAGCAGAAGCGATAAAGAAATAACCTTAAAAATATCTGCAGATAGAATAGTTGCAATCAACCCCTTATATGCTCTTGTTTCAAAACTGTTCCATTTAGGTAAAATCCACAAGGTTGACGACACAATTACCGTAATTAAGGAAGACGGTAAATGGAAGATCTGCGGCAAACCCTTCTCTTTGTTGTAATACTGTAAACTTTATCCGATCAATAAACAAATACGGATTGACCCAGACAGGCCGGACTCTGTCGGATAAATAGATCTAATATATGGAGACTATCTACGCTAATATACAGAAGGTAGCCCAACGGATAGCCTCCAGCTTTCCTCCTCCGGATTTTTATGAAGACCATGATTCTGCTGTTAAATCTTCTGTCCGGATTTTTGAAACAGACCCTCTGGTGGCAAAAGTTCTCCGGTTTGTAGAAACAAATCTTGAAGATGATTTTGGTCACGGTCTTGATCACGCCACAAAAGTAGCCGTGGATGCAGGAGCCCTGATGTTTATTGAAAGCGGACTTGCAGGGTATGAGGTTGGTTTTTGCAGGCGAAGAGTTCTTATTCTACAGTGCACAGGTCTGTTACACGATATAAAACGAAAGAAAAAAAACCATTCGATCGAAGGAGCTGCTTTTGCTCACGAAGTGCTGAAGGATTATCCCTTTTCCCCTGAAGAAATAGATGATATCTGCACTGCAATAAGGAATCACGAAGCATTCAAAAGTACGGTAGAATCAAAAACGCCTGAAGGAAATCTTGTTTCAAACTGCCTTTACGATGCAGACAAGTTTCGATGGGGACCGGATAATTTTACCAGCACACTCTGGGAAATGGTATCTTTTCATAAAATTCCTTTATCTAAATTTATTGACTTTTACACCAAAGGCATGGAAAAATTAGCATCGATCAGAGACTCTTTCCGGACTACTACAGGTAAGAAATATGGACCAGGATTCATCGATATCGGAATTACCATAGGAAAAGAACTATTCAATATAATAAAGTCCGACTATGCCTACCTGATATGACACTCATGGTTTGGAAAAATCGCAACTCTCTTTAATCTTTCATCAAACCCCTGCTGAATAATTCAAAAGCTATCTCAAGGGTTGGTTTAAGGTAATCTTTTTCATCGTTAATTATTTTCTTGCTCGATTCCCAGAGAATGACTCCTGAAAATAAAGCCCAGAAAATATCGGCAAGAGCAACGGGATGTTTTTTGATAAATATTCCTTTTGCCGCGCCATCTTCAAAAATATCAGCTATTGTACCAAGCGATTTACGCGAAAGATCTTTTATTTGCTCCAGAAGCTGTGGAGATAAATTTTTTAATGTTTCACTCGATTGAAGTTGGAACATGTTTATTATTATCAATGGGTCAAACGCATAAACATCATACATTGCATCAATAAGGAGTTTCATCTTGCCTTCAGGTCCCAGGTTTTTCTCCCTGTTAACATGTTCAATGCGGATAAGAAGGTACTGGAGTATTCTTATAGATAATGAGGCGTACAGCTCTTCCTTGTTTTTAAAATAGAGATAAAGGGTACCCGGACTTAGTTCGGCTTCAGTTGCAATATCTTCCATGGTTGCCTTGTTGAAACCCTTGTTTGAAAAAACCCTTTTTGCGGCAACTATTATCTGTTGCCGTCTTCTTTCCCTTTCTCTTTCTTTTCTCTCCTGAATGCCCATTAAATCACCATAATATGAATATAATTTATTTTTGGAATATGGTTGTATTTTATTTGTTATGTTTAGTCAACTATTTTAATTTATTTTTTAGTTTAATACAGAAGTGTAGATTATTCCACCGTAACCTGTGCCGTAATTCCTATCGTACTCCATTCAGGACAGATTATTAACTACATCCTGAATCCAGAAAAAACATTTGTGAAATCAATTTGTTCAGGGGCAACTATCCAAACAATAGAGGCGGTTAGATTAATTTTACAATATGCATGGTTTAGGAAAGTTCAAGGAGTTGGAGGAATAATTAGTTAACATTGCTGCCAAATAACATTATTCCTTAAAAATGCGGGCAGCTAATTCAATATCTTCAGGACAAAAGACGAAAAGACATTTTTCCTTGGGTGATGAGACAGAACCGTAAACATAATTGATGTTTATTCCCTCTTTTCCGAATTTTGCCGCAACATCGGCCAGGGAACCCGGATTATTTTCAAGTATTATTGCAATTACAGGCATTATATCAAACAGATAATCGTTTCTTGAAAGAACATCTATCGTCTTATCTGTCTGATCGACAAGCATTCTGATAAGCGCAAATTCGGCGGAATCCTTTCTCATTGAATTGTAACTTGCGCTCGAGGCGATTCTCTTTAAGGATTTACCCCTTGCCTGGAAAAGTTCCTGAACATAACTTGAAGCATCCTGTATTGTCAGTGCGTCTATATTAATCCCTTCAACCGAAAGTAAAGAAGCGAGCTTTCCCAATTCTCCCGGCACATTTTTCAAAAATAGTGAAATTTCAGTTCTTACCATTGTTATATCTCCATAATATATAATATTTGTACCTAAACAGCTGTTTAGGCTGAAGGCTGTCGGGAAAAACTTTCCGCCATTCTTAAGCCTACAGTCTGTCTACTTTACCAGTTACATTTATTATATCAATACTGATTCCCCCCGTAAAGTTCCTTTATCTTAACCCTATCTGGAATCCCGTCTTTAGTTAATGGCAATTCTTCTATAAATTCAACGTATTGTGGCTTCTTATAGCTTGCTATCCTTTCGCCTACAAACCCAATGAGTTCTTTTGATTCGAGAGTTTGACCTTTCTTGAGAATGCAGATGGCCTTGATTCCCTCTTTCCATTTAGGATCGGGAACGCCAAATACAACAACCTTTTCAACAGCAGGATGCATTAATATAACTTTCTCAACTTCAGCAGGATAAACATTCTCACCACCCGGTTTGATAAGCTCTTTATCAGCGGTTCTCCCGGAGTACCAGAGGAATCCATCTTCATCAAAACGGCCCAGATCTCCCGTATGATGCCAGCCTTCGCGAAATGTCCGGTCATTCTCTTCCGGAAGATTCCAGTATCCTTTAAAGATCATTGGTCCCTTCATTACAATTTCACCAACCTGCCCTGCCTGAACCGGCCTGTCATAATCGTCAACAAGTCTTACTTCGGCAAGGTGTATCATTCTTCCAGCTGAACCAGGCCTGTCGTTGAAACGGCCATATGTTGCAACACATGATGTCTCGGTCTGGCCATACATGCAGTAAAATATTCCGCCGGATATTTTCTGATATTTTACGATGGTTTCAGGATTATCGAGTCCAACGACCGCCCTAAGGCTCTTAATATCTTTTTTTGTTTTTTCCTGCTGCTCAAGTATAGAGGCCAGGATTGGTGAAAAATCAAATAAAAATGAAACCTTTTTTTCTTCTATAAGTTCCAGCGCTTTTTCTACATCAAACTTACTCATGTTAATGTTAAGAGCACCCGCATGAAAAGAGTTTGTAGCCATGAAAAGACCGCCGACATGGAAAAGAGGAAGCAGGTTGAGGTGAACATCCTCATGGGTTATCTGCAGACAGCAGTTCAAGTGGATGTTTGCACAAAGAACATTCCCTTGACTTAAAAGTGCTCCTCTGGGCCTTCCTTTAACCGCGGCCGTATGAATAATAACATAACCGTCATCCGCGGAAACCGTGGCTGGCGCCAAATCTTCACCATTATCTGAAAGAGACTCAAAACCGTAATAGCTTCCGCCAGGCGGTTTCAGATTATAATATTTTTTAACGGACAAAAGTTTATCTTTAATACCGGTTATCAGGTCCTGATATTCGGCATCAACGAAGAACATAACCGGTTCACAGTCATTAAGATTGAAGCAGATTTCGTCCGATGAAAGTCTCCAGTTGATGGGAAGCATAATCGCTCCCAAAACAGCAGCAGCGCCATAAAGAAGAAAATATTCAATGCTGTTCTTCCCAAGAGCACCTATTCTGTCCCCCTTTTTTATACCTTCCTTCTGAAGACCACGGGCAAGAGAGTCGACCCTTTGCTTAAATTCGGCAAATGTAAGCGTCCTGCCATCATCAACTTCAAACCAGGCCAGCCTCTTGCCAAAACAAACAGCGTTGCGGTTTATTAGATCATATACTGTAAAATCATAAAGGCCCATGCAATATAATCCTTCCTTATCGATCTTCGTGATCTTGTTGTAACTGTATGTTTTTTATGAGGATAGAAAATAGGATAGACTCTAAAACTCTGGACCACAATAATGAGCGCGTTCCTATAGCCTGCTGCGGGAAGTTTCAATATTCAGCGGCTTATCTAGTTCACCAGTAATCGGAACAGGACTGCGTATTTCGGAATATCAGATATTTCGAAATACGCAGTCTTTAAAAAACGAACAACTATTTAGCAGGATATTTTGCGCCAAACGATGCAACACCTGTCACGCCGTCAGCTTTAAAAACAGCGGAGCCCTCTTTTACATTTACAGGAAACGCAAAATCGGGAATTCCGGTCCACCATTTTTCAAGCTGGTCATGAGCAGATATCTTCTTTTCCTGAAGTTTCAGACCGCTGGCTACACCCAGACTCAGAAAGGACTGCCAGACATCAAACAGAGCAGAAACTCTCAACTGATTTGTCTTTCCGGCAGGGATCCACATTTCTTCCTGAGAACCGACTGAATTCAGGTCAAAATCTTCAAATGCGACAGTAAAGTTGAAATTATGCAATACTACCGGGTAGGGATTCGGGTTTTCAATGTCAAATACGAAATTAAGATCAAGAGGTGCGCCGTTGTTCCCGGCTTTTCCTCTTGTTACTTCCGTTTTAGCTCCATAAAACCAGTATCCCCAGTAGTGAGCGACTTCAACTCTGTTTAAAGTTACTACAGGAGTCTTAAAGCTTTGCTGACTCGGTTTTACCCCGTTTCCAGCACAAGCCACAAGTGACAGAATCAACAATAAACTTAAACAAACTGATATAATTAATCTTTTTTGCATTTTTGACCTCCCTTACTCTTTTCAAGGGTTAGGTAATCCACCTTTTTCTCCGTTTATAGTGCTTAACGTCTCTGAAACTCTTCCGCCCCCCCACATCGGTCAGGCCAAGGTAAAAATCCTTGATATCCGGATTCTGCTTAAGTTTTTCCGAAGTGTCATTCATTACAATACGACCATTCTCCATTACATAGGCATAAGGAGCAACATTTAATGCAAGTTTCGCATTCTGCTCCACGAGAAGAATCGAAATGTTTTCTTCGCTGTTCAGGCGGGTTATTATATTGAAAATTTCATGGATAAGAAGGGGAGCAAGCCCCATTGAAGGTTCATCCAGAAGAATAAGCTTCGGACGTGTCATAAGCGCTCGCCCGACAACTGTCATCTGCTGTTCGCCTCCGCTTATAAAGCCTGCGGTCTCGTTCCTCTTTTCTCTGAGCCTGGGGAAATAATTATATACCATCTCCAGGCTGTCTTTAATATTTCTTCCACCTTTCCTCATATGAGCGCCGACCCTGAGATTTTCTTCAACAGTCAGATGCTCAAAGACTCTGCGGCCTTCAATAACCTGTACTATGCCCATTTTTGCGATTTTTTCAGCCTTGATTTTATCTATTCTCTGACCCATAAATTCGATAGATCCATCGGTGACTTTACCGTCTTCATGATTCAGAAGGCCTGAGATAGCCTTTAGGGTAGTGCTTTTCCCGGCTCCATTCGCGCCAAGAAGAGCAACGATCCCACCCTTCGGTACTTCTATGGAAACACCTTTAATAACAAGTATAACCTCGTGGTATTTGACCTCGATGTTATTGATCTTTAATATCGGTTCATCTTTAGACAAAGCCTTAAGACCTCCTTGGGGGTTTAATTATATTACCAGCCGATCCAGTCTTTTGCCCATTTTTCAGGCCATCTGCCTTTAAGATCGACTTTTTCGACAAGCGCGAATTTCCCGTCCTTGACTTCATAGACTGGAACAACCCCGGCTACACGATGATCTGTCGCTGTAAAAGTTACAGGAGGCGCACCAAGGCCGATGTCAAAGTCTTTCAACGTTTCAAAGCCTAATTTCAAAATGCTTTCTCCGTCAAGCTTGCCGGCTTTATCGGCACGTATAAGGGCTTCTCTTAAAATAAGAACAGCTCCCCATGCCTGAACTGTCCTGATAAGTCTTTTCTCTGCCGGTATTCCCGGATTATATTTCTTTGCATATTCAACAACCTTATCCATTCCGGGTACTTTTTCACCGAAAAACGCGCAAACAGCCGCACCCATGGTACCTTCTGCAGCCTTTGCTGCAAGTTTCGGCAGGTTTTCGTCAAGACCCCATAAGTTTACAATGTGATCGGCACCAACGCCTAGAGAAAAAGCATCCCTGATAGTGGCTGAAACAGACATTGTTGTGTTTCCATGCCATATAAGGTCCGCCTTGAATTCTTTCATGGCAAGCATCTGGCTCTTTGTATCGATTGCAAACAAAGACACATCCTGGTCGGGACCGATATCAAAACCAAGAATTGCAGCCTGATCTTTTATGGCTTTGATCGGAGCGCTGGCATACGGAGACGCAAACATGTAAGAGCATGCGAATCTGGGTTTTCTCTTTCCATAATCTTTGTGCTTGGGCCATTTCTTGTCGAACCAGGCAGTAATAGAAGCCCTTGCATTTGTCGAATAATCTGTTGCAAAGAAAAGGTTATATGGCGTTTTCTTTGGATCCGTCAGATGTCCCGAATATGAGGCTGATATGTAGGGCATCCTGTCTTTTGTTACCGTGGGTGACAGTGCTTCAGTGTCTCCTGTTCCCCATCCAAGAACAGCAACACAGCCAAGTCTTTGAAACAGTTTATACTTGGTGAGGGCCTCAGGTACACGATAACCATAATCAAACTGATGAAGCTTGATCATTTTCCCGTTAATGCCACCCGTATCATTTACATAATGTATCGCTTCCGCTATTCCCAAAGCATAATCTTTTCCAACGTCTGAAGTGGCTCCGGTCATATCATTGAGCGCACCGACATTTATCGTTACCGCAGCAGCAGTGACTGAAGAAGCGCCTCCTGCTAAAAGCATTACTGACAAAAACAATACATAAAATCCTGACAACACTTTCTTCTGATTCATGATTTCCCCCTTTCATTGGAAAGCAGGCTGTTATTACTTCTTAATTAAATGACATTTTAATCGGTTTTAAAAACTAGCTCCATCACCTCCTTCCAAGCTAATATGAAAATGGCCATAAATTGAAATAATTCTTGGCTTGCCACCATCGGTAAGCCAGACCGTTAGGTTCAAATATCAGGAACACACAAATTGCAAGGCCGAAAGCAGCCTCTTTTATAAAAAGAAAATCCATCAAAAGTTTCGGATAGGTATCGGCAAGAGGCAACACGGCCATTTGCAGGGCTTCCATGACGACAACCATGAAGATGGAACCAAAAATTGTCCCGTGTATGGAACCGACTCCTCCGATAAGAATAACACCTACAAGCCACAAAGACCAGAACCACGGGAAATGCTCGGGGCTTATTGCCGCAAGGTTGCTTATCCAAACGGCTCCAGCGATACCGCCGATAAAACCGGCAACAAAGAACGCAAGAAGTTTATATTTAATAATATCTATCCCCATGACTTCTGCCGAGATATCATTATCCCTTATGGCTACCCATGCCCGTCCGACCCTTGAGCGTAAAAGGTTTACCACACCGATAACACATAATATTGTCAGCACGATCATCATGTAATAGATTTTTATGTCGCTGTCGATAACCCATGGTCCGACCTTGATTGTACCTGGAGGAAGTGAAAAGGCCTGACCCCTTCCGCCTATCTGACTCACATACTGGGTTATAATAAAATCGACGGTTATGAACTGTGCCGCCATGGTTGTGAGGATCAGGTAAAAGCCTTTGACTCTTGCGGATGGAAGCCCGAAAAGAACGCACCAGACGCCGGCGGCTATCGCGGCAATAATTATGCTCAGAGGATATGCCAGACCCAGATCAACAAACACGGCAGGCCATGGAAATTCAAGGACAAGCAGGGTGCTTACATAGGCGCCGACCGCAAGAAAAGCCGCATGACCCAGTGTAACCTGCCCGCAGAAGCCTATTAGAAGCTGGACTCCAAGCGCCCCGAGCACTGTATATCCTATCTGGTTACAGATGCTTAATGTGTATGAATCGGATATCCATGGAATGATAAAAAAGAGGGTGATAAAGAGCAGAAACATTTTCGATTTGATGAATTTTGTCTGCCACCATGCATGATCCTGTTTGTAATTTTCGTGGTAAACTCCACAGGGGAGAAAAGTTGTCGACATATATGAATCTCCGTCTATTTATTAGTTTGCCGCCGGATGCGGATTCCCGGCAATTTCATGTTAAGTGGAAAATTAAGCAGTTATACCCTTTCTATACGCTCCCAGCCCCATAGACCGTGTGGCTTAAAAAGGAGAAAAACGGCCATAAATGCAAAAGGAGCTATCTCTTTTACGCCACCGGGGAAATACTGATCAAGATACGCACCACAAAAGTTTTGCATTATGCCTATTGCTATTCCTCCTACTATCGCTCCGGGAACTGAATTGAGTCCTCCCAGAACAACTGCCGGGAGAACAAGCAGTCCCAAGTACCCGACAGATATGTTAAGGCCGTTGATGTTACCAAGCAGGGTTCCACCCACACCCGCTGCCATGAAAGCTATAGCCCAGGCAGCAGCATAAACAAAGCGCGCACTAATGCCTATGGAAAGGGCCGCCATTTCATCATCTGCTGTTGCCTGCATTGCAAGTCCCCAGCGTGTATATTTAAAAAAACAGACAAAAATAACAAGAAGAATTATAGCGGCAACAAAACTCCACAGGTAAACCTGGCCGACCACTATATTCCCAAAGCGAAATGGTTCAAGGGGAAAAACAGGCGGTTCAAATGCTTTTGTATCCGTACTCCATATAAGTTCCACTATACCTTTGAAGAAGAAGGAAAGTCCCACTGTAACCATTATAACGGTTAAAACCGGTTCGCCTATGAGTCTGTCGAGAAATATTCTCTCCGTAAGAATTCCCAGAATAAAACCGACAGCAAGGGATATCAGGAGGGCAAGAAGAAAAGGAACCCCCATTGAATAAAAGGAGAGGGAAACATATGCACCGATAAGCGTCAACTCTCCCATGGCAAGATTCAGCGCACCCGAGCATTTATATATCAGCACCCACCCGAGCGCTACAAGCGCATATATACCTCCAACCATAATGCCGGTTGTAAGTGTCATTAAAAACAGTTCCATCTACTTTTCTCCTCCCGGTTCTAAAATATTAAATGCAACTACGCTTTTTTTAACTTCTTACCCTGCGTATTTGCAGATCATTTTTGATATGGATCTGCCGCCCGTCCTCATATTTTATCGTTGTGTCAATATGAACCACGTCTGCATCCGAATAGAGAGCATTGACTATCTCCTGGTATCTTTTTTCAACGAATGCCCGGCGCAATTTCCTTGTTCTTGTAAGCTCATCATCGTCGGCATCAAGTTCCTTGTATAGATTGATAAATTTAATGACCTTTGCAAGCTCAGGAAGGTCCTTGTTGGCTTTTCTTATCTGCTCTTCAATAAGATCGTAAACTTCCTGTTTCTGGGCGAGCTCCGGGTAGCTTGTATAGGTGAGCTTCTTTGTATCTGCCCAGTTTCCGACAACCGAATAGTCTATACAGATTACAGCCGTTATATAATCCTTGTTGTCGCCAATTACCCAGGAGTCCTTGACATAAGGGCTGAATTTAAGTCGCGTCTCAAGATATTGAGGGGCAAACGGTTTTCCATCTTTCAAGGTCATTACATCTTTTGTGCGGTCAAAGACAACAAGATGGCCGTCTTCGTCAATGAAGCCCTTGTCTCCAGAATAAAGCCATCCGTCTTTCAGCGTTTTTTCCGTAGCTTCGGGATTCTTGTAATAACCGAGAAAAACCGACGGACTCTTTGTTAATATCTCGCCTTCTTCTGTTATCTTCACCTCGGTTTCGGGGATGGGGCTCCCTACGGTGTCAAACTTGATGTCGCCGTTCCTGTGAACAACCGAAATACCCGCCACCTCAGTCTGGCCGTATATCTGTTTCAGGTTGACTCCGAGCGAATGGAAGAAACGGAAATGATCCGGCCCCATCGCCGCGCCGCCTGTGTACGCATTTCTCACTCGGGTAAGCCCCAGGTTGTCTTTAAGCTTCTTCTGAACCAGAAGATAGGCAAACCACTCCAGAATCCTCCAGTAGAATGGAACATATTTCTTTGCGAATTTAAGATCCGCAACATGATAACCTATGTGGGATGCTATCTCGTAAGATTTCCTTTTGATCCATACAGAATCGAGATATTTAACCTGAACGGTCCGGGTCATCTGCTCATACATGCGCGGAGGCGCAAACATTACGTGAGGACCTATCTCCCTTATATTCTCCTGAGAGGTTTCAGTCGATTCCGGAAAATTGAGTGTGTATCCTATCTGAAGTCCGCATGAAATCGACATCATCTGTTCACCTATCCAGGCAAAGGGAAGATAAGAGACGTAATCATCGGTATCTTTGCAGGGATCAACAGTCATAAGATTTTTTCCCATTGTAAGCATGTTATAATGGGAAAGCAGGGCGCCTTTCGGAAGGGCTGTAGTGCCTGAAGTGTAAAACAGAAGCGCAACCTCATCTCCATGCCCTTTATTGATAAGCTCTTCGAACAGGTTTGGCTTTTCTTTTTCAAGCTCCCGGCCGAGGCGCATTACCTCTTTTAAGCTGATAAGACAATCCTGGTCGTAATTACGCATCCCCTTGGGATCGTCCCAGATGATTTTTTTCAATTTCGGGCATTCATGGAATATGGAAAGTGCCTTGTCAACCTCCTCCTGGCCTTCTCCGACAAGAAATTTTGTGTCAGAATGGTCTAAAATATACTTTACTTCATCAAGCAGGGAGTCCTGGAAAAGCCAGACTCCGACACCTCTGGCGCACAATGCGCCCATTTCCGCCCAAAGACCTTCCGGACGGTTATCACCGATCATCGCAACCTTGTCGCCTTCTTCAAGACCAAGGCTGATAAGCCCCAGAGCTATATATTTTACATTTTCATAATAATCATGCCATGTGATGGGACGCCATATTCCGTATTCCTTCTCCCGCATGGCAACCCTCTCTTTTCCATACTTTTTAGCCTGACTGTAAAAGAGTTTGGGAATAGTCAAATCTTTTGATATTTTATCCGTTAAGCTGAAAGCCACGTTATCTCCTTGTTGCATATAAATCCTCTTCACCAAGATAAGCCTTGACCACCTCGGGGTTACCCTGAACCTCCTCGGGTGTGCCATCAACAATCATATTGCCGAAATTAAGAACAAAGACATTGTCGGAAAGGTCCATAACAACCCCCATGTCATGCTCGACCAGGATACAAGTAACTTTCCACCTTTCCTCTTGATTTACATCCAGGATGAAACGCGCCATATCCTCAACCTCTTCGAGGTTAAGCCCGGCCAAAGGCTCGTCAAGGAGCAGAAGTTCGGGCTCAAGAGCTATCGCGCGGCCGAGTTCAACCCTCTTCTGAAGGCCATATGGAAGCATTCCCACAGGCTTGTGTCGGATGTGCTCTATTTCAAGAAGATCAATTATCTCTTCTTCGATAAATTTTCTGTGTTCAATTTCTTCTTTTCCTGTTTTTCCCACATAAAGAGATCCGCTCATTATGCCTGAATTATAATGAATATGGCGGCCAAGGCGGATATTATCCAGAACCGTCATGCCGCCGAAAACTTCCACTTTCTGGAATGTTCTGGCAATTCCCAGCTTTGCCCTGTTATGGGGCTTTAGTCCGTTGATTTTTTCTCCCTTGTAATAAATATTCCCTTTCTGCGGGTGGTAAAGACCACTGATACAGTTCATCATAACTGTTTTGCCGGCGCCATTTGGCCCTATAACCGAAT
>CAYODW010000008.1:26895-29526 GCA_964402865.1 uncultured Desulfonema sp.
CTGATACAGTTCATCATAACTGTTTTGCCGGCGCCATTTGGCCCTATAACCGAATGTATCTCGCCCTTTTTGATTTTTGTGCTTACACCGTTGAGCGCGCAGACCTTGCCGAAAAACATCTGAATTTCTTCAAGTTCCAGAAGGACTTCACCTGGCTTGATGTCTTTTGATACGTTCAATACTCAAGACCTCCTTTTTTTTCCGACACTGTTCTCAAAATTGAGTTGCAACCGTAATAAAGATTTAACATTTCCAAAGCAGCACATATTCCTGAAATAAAATTGCATTATACACACCACACAATAAACTGAATTTAATTCAGTAAAGTGGCTATATATAAGCTATACTTTCTCTTTGTCAAGCAATTAATGATTTTTTATCTATGAATCTAACTTGCTGGAATATTACAAATAATAACTATCAGCCGGTTCAGTTGTCCGTGTATTAAGCTGAAACAGGAAACAGTTCTGTTTGCCGAGTCTCCACAAACAGGTTCAGAATATCCAAACTTATAATAAAGTCAAGTTTATAAAATACGGGGAAAATATCTGTATATAACCGCTATTATTCAAAAGAGAGGAGATGTGAACGAAGATTTATCTTCTTGTTATTTAAGCCTAATTTCCTTCTGATGTTATGGCGGTGGAATAAAACGGTGTTTTTGGAAATCAGCAGCAATTCAGCAATTTCCTTATTCGTCTTGCCCTCTTTTACCAGACCGGATACACGGATCTCCACTGGTGTTAAATTAACAAGTTTGGACGTAAGCCTGCTTATGAAAGGCGAAATTATGTTGTTCAGGTTTGTTTCCAGAATTCGCACCAATGTCCTTTGGCGTGTATCAAGCCGGCCACTTATGACTTTCTGCAGATAAGGACTGACAAGCTCCTGAACATTGCTTAGGACGATTTCACCCAGCTCCTTTTTATCTTCTTCCCGTTGCTTCAGAAGCACTCTCAAGGCAGTATTTACCTCCTCAAGGTGATGCGACTGAGCCTGAAGCTCTTTTTCGCGCTTGCGAAGCTCTTTTTCGGCCCGTTTTCGTTCATCTACTTCCTTGGCCAATTCAGTGGTACGATCCGCCACCAGTTCCTCCAAATGATCATGATATTTTTGAAGCTCCTGTTCGGTCTGCTTCCGGGCGCTGATATCCCGAAGGGTGACGATGTTGCCTGCCGGCCGTCCATAATGATCATGATACAGTGTGGAACTCAGCTGAACATCCAGAATTCGTTTGTCCTTGGTAAATCTGCGCGTCTCAAACAAATTGATCTTTTTGCCGCTTAGCATCTGCTCAATGGCAGCCTTGGTTTCGGGCCAGTTTTCCTGAGGCACGAAATCGATCTGCTTGCCCAACAGCTCATCTCGCGACAAACTGAAGGTTTGTTCGAACGCCGGATTGACATAGGTGGCAATTCCCTGCATATCATACACCACAATTGGATCAGGAGAAGATTCAAGCAGCGTACGGTAACGCCGCTCGCTGTCTCTTAAAACCGCTTCGGCTCGTTCGCGTTCGGCTAACTCACGGCGCACATCCGCATAAAGCCTGGCCTTTTCGAGCGCGATCAGTGATAGGGCGGCAAACTGTTCCAGAACGGTAATATCTTCACTGCTGAATCTTTTATCTATATCAACATGGGCGAGACCTATAACACCCAGTACGTTGCTGTCGGATTTTAAAGGAATTCCAACTACTGACCGCAAAGTGTCAAGAACCTTATCAGGAATGCGGCCGGGCCAACATTTATAATCATCAACCAGTACAGGTGATTCGGTTGCCCATACTTGTCCACCCATACCCTGGCCGATAACAACCCGCCGCCCCAACTGGCTTTTAAAAAAACCCATTCCAACCCGCATCTGCATCTGCTGACCGCCCTGTTCAAACAGGTAGATATAGCCATGTTCCGTTCCGGTCAGGGAAGTAGCCCTTTCAAGTATGTTCTCCAGCAATTCTTCTTTATCTATCTTGTCTATCAGAATCAGGGAGGTTTCGTGGAGGGCCTTTAAATATGCGTTTTGGCGATGAAAAGCTGCTTCCGCTATCTTGCATCGTTGTGATTCCAGACTTAAGGCCAGATTCTGTCTCTTCAAATCTGAATAGGAAGGATTGACTGTCATAGTTTAAAAAATAACGAACTTTTTAACAGTATCGACTGCTTCTTCAGGATCATCAATAACATGAAGTATGTCAACATCTTTAGATGAAATCATGTTCGCTTCAAGAAGCCTCGATTTAATCCATTTTTTAAGCCCGCCCCAGTAATCGGATCCTACAAGAATCACGGGCAGTGGTTTGATCCGGTGCGTCTGAACAAGTGTTACGGCCTCAAAAAGTTCATCCATGGTGCCAAATCCGCCCGGCATGATAATATATGCATAGGCATATTTTACAAACATTACTTTCCTGATAAAAAAATACTTGAATTCAAGCTTTATATTGGAATAATTATTCGGTTTCTGCTCAAAAGGAAGAACAATATTTAGACCTATTGACTTTCCGCCTGCTTCCGCGGCGCCCTTGTTGGCGGCTTCCATGGCGCCGCCCCCTCCACCTGTTATAACTGCGAAGTTGTTTTTCGCAAAAAGAGCGGCTATCAATTCTGTTTTCTTATAAACAGGGTCATC
>CAYODW010000008.1:29626-55276 GCA_964402865.1 uncultured Desulfonema sp.
TGTTTTTCGCAAAAAGAGCGGCTATCAATTCTGTTTTCTTATAAACAGGGTCATCCTGTTTGATTCTTGCCGAACCGAAAATGCTTACAGCCGGCCCTATATCATGAAGAGCTTCTATTCCATCAACAAACTCCCCCATGATTTTGAAAAGGCGCCATGATTCTGTTATCGAAAATTCATTTATCAGAAATTGTTTCTCCATTGTTACCCCGTTTCGGCTTAAATATGTTACCTTCGTAAAAAGTCAATTCTTCTCACAAAGGCACGAAGAAAGGCTAATTCAAAACATTCAGATTTTTCTTTGTGTTCTACGTGATCTTTGTGTGGGAACAATTTTTTTTACCGGCAAACTGCCGGGCAAAATCAAATACGTCAGGTTTTCCCTTCAAAACCTATTACAACATTTCCATGATCAACTATAACAGGTACCTTACGAATGCCATTTGATACTTTCAGCATCGATTCAAGATTTCCGGTATCGGAAAGAACATTTATATATTCAAAATTCTTCCCGCTTTTTGAATACGCTTCACGAGCGGCGGTTGTAAAGGGTCAGGTGTCCTTCCCAAAAATGAGAATCTTTTCAGCCATTATAAACCTCCCCACCAGATGGAAAATTTTACTGCAGCTTGTAGAAATATCCGGCAAGCAGTTAGATTTTTGTATCAACTATTTTTCTACCTGTCAATTTATTACGGATTGACAAGAGAGCCCCGCATTGTTACTGTCTCCATTAAATTCATGCTGTGCAAATATTGATACAGAGTTTTTACGGTCTAATCCGCCCCAAGCGGATTTCCCGCCAGGCCAAAAATTGTTTTACCTTTTTGCGAAGATTTCTTGTTGATTTGCTGCTTATATGAATAAAGAAAATAGCATTTTTTTAAAGAGTGCATTGATAACAAACGAACTCGGGCTTCATGCAAGAGCGGCAGCCAAGATCGCAAAACTTGCCATGCAGGCTGAAGAAACAATCTGGATTATAAAAGAGAGTGAAAAAGTTGATGCTTCCAGCATAATCGACATACTTACACTCGGCTGTTCAAAGGGAACCGTGATAACATTTGCAGCGGGCAATGAGTCGGATCTTAACGTATTAAACGACATTGTAATGCTGGTTGAAAAAGGGTTTGGAGAATAATTAACATCATGCCCGATCATGAAACAAAAAAAGAAATAAGACTTATAGGAATAGGCTCTTCTCCGGGCATTTGCATAGGAAAAGCATACCTTGTTGATAAAGAAGGTATTGATATAGTAGAGAAATATTTTATCAGCAGGAAAAACCTGGACAGTGAGATCAGGCGCTTTAAAGCGGCTGTAAAAAATGCCGCCGATGAACTTCGGGCAATAATCGAGAATGCCCCGGAAGATGTGCGTCGTCATACCGGCATACTTGAAACCCACGTAGCACTCCTTAAAGACAAGATGCTCTATGACAAAACCATCGAAACCATTAAAAATGAAAGAGTAAACGCCGAATGGGCGCTTAAAAAGGTGGTATCCGGCATAAAGATGCTTTTTCATAATATATCAGACTCTTATCTTAAAGAACGTTCCGATGACATAACTCATGTTTCAGACCGTATAATTCGATTTCTTATCGGAACCGAGGAAATTAACATCGGCAATATAGATAAACGGGTAATCCTGGTCGCAAAGGATCTTTCCCCGGCAGATACGAGCCAGATTCAACTCGATAAGGTAATGGGTTTTCTGACAGACCGTGGAGGGAAAGCTTCTCACACAAGCATAATTGCGCGCACCCTTGAAGTTCCGGCTGTTCTTGGGCTGGGAAATGCAACACAAATAATAAACAATGACGACAGGATAATAATAGACGGAACAACAGGCATCGTTATCCTTCACGCAACCGATCAGACTCTGAGCGAGTACAAGGAGCTTAAGGCCAAATTTGCAGAGCATAAGGCCTTTCTGTCACGCGGCAGCCATCTTAAAGCTGAGACTTTGGACGGATTAAGCCTTCAGATAATGGGGAATATTGAGCTTCCGGAAGAAGTTGTATCTGTACTGGATCACGGCGGTGATGGAATAGGCCTGTATAGGACTGAATTCCAGTATCTTTCCCGAAACGAATTTCCGGGTGAAGATGAACTTTTTGACAAGTATAAAGATGTTGTTGAAGTCATGGGCCGGCGCCCGGTAACAATCCGAACTCTCGATATAAACGGAGACAAGGCAGTCGCAAATTCAACCGGCTCTGACGAAGCAAACCCGGCTTTGGGTCTCCGTGCTATAAGATATTGCCTTAAAAAACCGGATATTTTCAGGACACAGCTAAGAGCGATACTGAGAGCCGCGGCATTTGGAAACGTCAGGATCCTTATTCCAATGATATCAAGCCTTGATGAAATCCGCGAGACAAAAAAACTCCTGAACGAGGCTGCAAATTCACTTGAAAAAGAAGGGAAGGCTTATAATAAAGATATTGAATTCGGTATAATGATAGAAGTCCCGTCCGCGGTTATAATGGCGGATGCTATGGCACAGGAAACCGATTTTTTCAGTATCGGCACGAATGACCTTATCCAATATACCCTTGCAATCGACAGGGGAAACAGGGAAGTCGCGCATCTTTATCATCCGTTTCACCCTGCTATTTTGCGCATGATCAAGCATGTAACCGATGTCGGAAAGGATAAAGGCAAAAAAGTTTTCATGTGCGGTGAAATGGCAGGCGATCCTTTCAATGTACCGATTCTGCTTGGACTCGGTATAGAAGAACTGAGCATGAACCCTCAGTCGATTCCGGCTGTAAAGAATATGATAAGATCACTTAAGGTTGAAGATACACGGCTTTTTATAAAGGAAGCGCTGAAACAGACCACAACAATGGACGTGATAAAACTAGTCGAGGCTTCGTTCGGGGAGATGTTCGAACAGTAAACGGGATTATTAATATTGGAAAAAGAGCGCTACAAAATAATAAGCGAAAACAGGAAGGCTAGGCATGACTACTTCATAGAAGATGAATATGAAGCTGGACTGGTGCTTCTTGGAACAGAAGTCAAATCACTCAGGCTTGGCCGCGCTAATCTGAAGGATTCATATGCAAAAATTAAAAATGGAGAGGTCTTTGTTCATCAGATGCACATAGGTCCTTGCCCCTTTGCTTATTACGGTAATCACGATCCTTTGAGAATAAGAAAGCTCCTTTTAAACAGGCAGGAGATAAACAAACTTTCAAGTAAGGTTAATGATAAGGGCCATTCCCTTATCCCTCTCAAGGTTTATTTTAAAAACGGAAAAGTTAAAGTATCGATAGCCCTGGCAAAAGGCAAAAGACAGTATGACAAGAGGGATGCCATTAAAAAACGGGATGAAAAGAGGGAAATGGACAGGGAAGGAAGCGGGCGGTAACAAAGCAATTTCTTGACAAACAGCCTTTATAAGCTTAAAATAGTGACAGTTAAAATGCTCTTTTATAATGTCTGCTCATTTTGGGGGCGAAACGGCTTCGACGGGGATAAAGAAGCTTAGGCTGCATACCGAGCGCCTGTCGGCTCGTAAAAAAGACGGGAAATAAACATAATCGCAGACGATTATAACTACGCACTGGCCGCTTAAGGCCAGCGTCCTGTCCGGTTTTTCCTGCGGATCTGATAAGGACGTCGACTAGCAGGATAGATAGTTCGTACCACCTGTTATGAACCATCGAACCAAAAACAGGGTAGCCGGTTCAGGCATCCAGCCTGAAGGAGGCCGGAATCGGCGATATATAAATTTCAGGACAAGTATGTAGATGCCTGTGCGGAAGATTTTCGGACGCGGGTTCAACTCCCGCCGCCTCCACCATTTTGCAACCCAAAACAACTTTATGAAGTGTGAAAGCCCGCTAAACAGCGGGTTTTTTTATTGAACGGAGATCTGATTTTGCTCGGTACCATTGTCAACACAATTGCAATCTTTGCAGGATGTTTCGTTGGGATTATGCTGAAGGGAGGAATCCCTCATAAATATAATGAAACGGTCATGCATGCGATAGCACTTGCCGTAATCCTTATAGGCGTCAAGGGTGCTTTAAAATCGGATGATATTCTGCTTGTGATAATCAGTCTTGCAACAGGAAGCGTCATAGGGGAATTTTTAAAGATAGAAGAAAAGATAGAAGCTCTTGGTAACTTTTTGCAGAGACTGTTCGCAAGAGCGGGTGACGGAATATCAAAAGGATTTGTAACATCGAGTCTTCTTTTCTGTGTGGGCTCTATGGCTATTGTCGGCTCTCTTGAAAGCGGACTTACGGGAAACCATCAGACCCTTTTTGCGAAGTCGATGCTTGACGGAATCGGTTCAATAATACTTACATCAACGCTCGGGATAGGAGTTTTTTTCTCAGCCGCATCTGTTTTTATATACCAGGGAGCGATAACCCTCACTGCCACCTATGCAAAACAGTTCCTCGTTCCGGAAGTGATAATCCAGATGTCTTCAACCGGCGGACTTCTGATTGCGGCTATAGGAATCAACATGCTTGAAATAAAAAGGTTAAAGGTCGGGAACATGCTTCCCGCAATATTCATACCTCTTTTATGTTATATTTTAAAGCAGGCTTTGACCCTTATATGATTTTGCGGTAAACATAAATTATGCATTACGAAGGCAATATAATACGCCCCCCAAGCGAAGCCGACAGCATTCTCCTGCAGGTAACAGTCGGCTGTTCCAGGAACAAGTGTACCTTCTGCGGTACATATACCGGCGAGCGGTTCCGTATTAAACCTGATTCTATCATTATGGAAGATATCGCTTTTGCCTCGATTTATTGCAGGCGACAGCGCAGGGTTTTCTTGTGCGACGGAGACGCTCTCATAATTCCGCAGAAGAGGCTTATCAAAATCCTTTCTGAAATTAAAAAACAGATCCCCTGGGTGACAAGGGTTGGCGTATATGCCAATGCCAAAAGTCTCAATTTAAAAACATCCGATGAGCTGAGAGAATTAAAGGCACTTGGAATCGGCATTGCCTACATGGGACTTGAAACAGGCGATGATGTCACTCTTAAGAATATAAACAAGGGAGCATCGTCCGAATATATGATCGCCATGGGGAAAAAAGCGAGGGAAGCCGGAATAAAGCTTTCGATAACGGTTCTTCTTGGAATTGCAGGCAGAGTACGTTCGATCATTCACGCAGAAGAAACAGGACGTGTGCTTTCTGCAATAGATCCGGAATATGTCGGCGCCTTAAGTCTCATGCTGATACCCGGAACTCCTCTGTATGATGATTACAAAGCCGGAAAATTTACCCTTATAGAACCGGATGAAATGTTGAAAGAGCTGCGCGCCATGATAAATGCCACTAACCTGACAAAGGGACAGTTTCACGCCAACCATGCCTCGAACTACCTTCCTATAAAGGCAAGACTTCCAAAAGACAAGGAGGCGACTATAAAGCTTATCGACATGGCTCTCGCGGGCGAGGTATCATTAAAGCCCGAATGGATGAGAGCTTTGTGACTTTTTGCGAAGCCGTCAAAATTCTTGCATACGGTAACGAAAAAGTGTAAATCGCCGAATGTTGAATATCGAATATCGATATACGATGTACTATGTACGAATGACGGGAAAAACCCGGCCATAAACAGGAGAAAACAAATGACAGACGGAACACCGGAAAACCTTAACGACCTCGACCTTCTTTGCATAAACACGATTCGCTCGCTTTCGATGGACGCGGTCCAGAAAGCCAATTCAGGGCATCCGGGCGCCCCTATGGGTCTTGCTCCGGTTGCCTTTACGCTGTGGACCCGCATCATGAAACACAATCCATCAAGTCCCGACTGGTTCAACAGGGACAGGTTTATATTGTCAGGAGGCCATGCCTCCATGCTTTTATACAGCATGCTTTACCTGACCGGGTATGACCTGTCGCTCGAAGACATAAAAAATTTCAGGCAGTGGGGAAGCAGAACTCCCGGGCATCCCGAATACAGGCACCCCCCCGGAGTTGAAACAACAACAGGACCTCTCGGCCAGGGATTTGCAAACGGTGTTGGAATGGCAATGGCGGAAAGGCATCTTGCCGCATGCTACAACACGAAAGATCACGAAATAATCGACCACCACACATTTGTTGTCTGCGGGGACGGAGATCTCATGGAAGGAATCACGTCCGAAGCGGCATCCCTTGCGGGACACCTCGGCCTTTCAAAGCTGATCTGCATCTATGACGACAATAAGATTTCGATTGAGGGAAGCACAAGCATAGCATTTACCGAGGATGTTGCCGCAAGATTCAAATCTTATAACTGGCAAGTTCTGAAAGTTGAAAACGGGAACAGCGTTGATGAAATCCTGAAAGCGCTTAAAAAAACAAAGGCTGAAAAGAAAAAACCTTCCCTCATCATGATTAGAACCCACATAGCGTACGGGAGCCCCAACAAGCAGGATTCGGCGGAAGCCCACGGCGCTCCTCTGGGTGAAGATGAAATACGCCTAACAAAGAAGAATCTCGGATGCCAGGCGGATTCGGCCTTCTGCGTTCCTGATGAAGCCCTCAAATTCTGCAGGAGATGCCTTGAAACAGGCAAAAAGGCTGAGAAAAAATGGCTGAGAAAATTCAAGGCATATAAAAAAGAATTTCCGGATCTTGCCGTAAAACTTTCGGATGCGATCAGCGGAAGACTGCCGGAGGGATGGGATGCCGGCCTTCCTTTCTTTTCCGAAAAGGACGGTTCCATCGCGACAAGATCGGCTTCCGGCAAAGTGTTAAATGCCGTCGCTGAAAAGGTTACAAATCTCATTGGCGGATCCGCGGATCTCGCCCCTTCGAACAACACGATTATAAAAAATTCCTGCGATTTTCAGAAAGAGAGCTACCACGGTCGAAACATACGCTTCGGAGTTAGAGAGCACGCAATGGGCGCCATTCTTTCAGGGATGGCGCTGCACGGAGGAGTCCGTCCTTACGGAGGGACTTTCCTCGTTTTCGCCGATTACATGCGCCCCTCAATACGCCTTGCCGCGCTTATGAAGCTTCCGGTAATATACGTTTTTACGCATGACAGCATTGCGGTAGGAGAAGACGGGCCGACTCACCAGCCGGTAGAGCATTTATGCAGTTTAAGGGCAATTCCGGGATTGACGGTCATAAGGCCTGCGGACGCAAACGAAACCAGAGAGGCCTGGCGATATGCCATGACGAACACGGGAGGTCCTGTAGCGCTTATTTTGAGCCGCCAGAATCTTCCAGTTCTCGAAAGAACAGAGTCGAATCCGGCAAGCCTTCTTGAAAACGGAGCTTACATTCTTTTCGATTCGGGTTTAAAGCCTTCCCTGATAATCATGGCAACAGGCTCGGAAGTTAATATCGCCCTTGAAGCGGCAAAAACCCTTACAGCAAAAGGTGTTTCAGTCAGAGTATTAAGCATGCCGAGCATGGAGCTTTTCGAAAAAACATCAGCGGAATATAAAGACAAAGCCCTCCCTTCTGAGCTTTCAAACCGCATGGCAGTCGAAGCCGGAATTTCGATGGGATGGAAACGTTACACGGGAGACAAAGGGGAGATTGTAGGAATGACAGGATTCGGAGCATCAGCTCCGGGCGGAACACTCATGAAAAATTATGGTTTCACAGCCGATAATATCGTTCAAGAGGCGATGAAACTTCTGAAAAAATAGACGGGAGAAACAGATCCGATGGATTTAAAAATATTGACGACCACATTCATTATGGTCTTTCTCGCCGAACTGGGAGACAAAACACAGCTTGCCACATTCTGCCTCTCTGCCGATTGCGGAGATTCAAAGCTTTCCGTGTTTCTGGGATCTGCCGGCGCGCTGGTTCTTTCCTCGCTTATCGCGGTTCTTCTGGGAGCGGCGTTCAGCAGGTTCATTCCGGCAAACTATATCAAAATAGCCGCCGGTATTTTTTTTGTCGCGGTCGGTTTCTGGACGCTCTATTCCGTAATCAAAGTAGCATAACAGCCGAATATCGAATTTCTAAGATCGAATATCGAAATTGGTGAGCATCAGCAAACAAATTATGGACACTAATGCGTTTTCAATTCGGAAATCGGCAATTTTGAGCAAGATCAAGGAAATCAAGGGATTGCGCGGAGACATACATTTAGTATGTCGCACAATAAATCCCGCAGATTGACACAGAGACCGCACAAAAGGGCCATTTCCGGGTGAAAACTATATGAGATTTTTAACGGCGTTTAAAACTCCGCTGTAATCGGGCTCCTCCGCAATCTCTTTTACGATCTGAATATACTGAATCGCTCCTTTTTTATCCGTGACAAAAATGGCTCTCGCAAGAAGTTTCGGTTCTTTCATCAAAACGCCGTACGACATTCCAAAACCGGCCGTTTTATAATCTGACAGTGTTATAACCTTGTCGACTCCTGCCGCCCCGCACCATCTTTTCTGGGCGAACGGCAGATCCATACTGATTGTAAGAATGACAACATCCGGACCGAGTCCTGCCGCTTCCTTGTTGAATCTTCTCGTCTCCATGTCGCATACCGGCGTATCAAGAGACGGAACCGAAGATATGACACAAACTTTGCCTGAAAACGATGAAAACTTTACAGGCTTCATGTCATTCCCCGTTACTTCAAAATCAGGCGCAATGTCTCCGACCTTCAATGCATGGCCGGCAAGCGTCACCGGATTCGCTCTCATTGTAACCAATCCTGTTCTTTCTTCCATTTTATCCTCCTTTTTTTAAGCAGTAGTCATCTTTTGATGATCTCGTAAAAAATCCGAATTTGTCTTTTTATGTCATTCCCGCCCCCATTTTCACCTTTTCACTTCAACACTTGACCCCTTGAACCCCTGAACTCTTTTTTCATCAGGAACCATGATCTTCCTTTTTTCAGGATCACTCTGCTGCCTGTAAAATATGGCCACGTGCCCTATGGCGCCTGCCAGTTCACAACCCGCAAGCTTTTCGATCTCAGCCGTTATCTCTTTTTTCATATCCTTTTCCTTGAAATCGATGAACCTGATTTTTATAAGTTCGTGCTTGTCAAGCGCTTCATTCACCGATTTCAAAAGAGATTCGGTTATGCCCTTCTGCCCGATAAAAACATACGGTTTAAGACCGTGCGCCAAACCTTTCAAATACTGTTTCTGAAAACCCCTCAACTTTCCCAATTGAACCCCCTGTAAATTTTTAAAAGATTTTTAAATCTATTTTCCATTATTTATCGCCAAAAATCAAACCTTTATTGCTTTTTAAACTTGACGCAAACCCTCTCCTGAGCCATAAACCTGTCTGTAAATGTTTATAATCCAAATAAGCTATTATAATGGAGCATGAAAATGAACGAAATATTGCTCGTCGTGATCGGCCTCGTCGGCATCTTGTCCCTGATTCTGATTTTTGTGTTATTTAACCGCAAACCTGAAGATATTGAAGCAAAGCTCGAAGATTATTTCGCGGCGCTTGAAAAACAGATTGCAAACATTGAAGCTTCCGTAAAAAAGGAGGTTTCAGAAAACAGAAAGGAGTCTTCAGATAACGCAAGACTTGCCCGTGAAGAGCTTGGCGCTTCACTCAAGGATTACGGAGATTCCATCTCAAAACGGATGGCAGAAATCGCCGGCATGCAGAAAAACCAGCTTGATTCTTTTTCAAAACAGCTTCTTGAGATGACAAGATTAAACGAGGAAAAACTTGAATCAATGCGCATAACAATTGAAAACCGTTTGAGTTCCATACAGGAGGAAAACGCCAAAAAACTCGAACAGATGCGCCAAACGGTAGATGAAAAGCTTCAGGCGACTCTTGAAACACGTCTCGGCGAATCTTTCAAACAGGTCAGCGAACGGCTTGAGCAGGTTTACAAAGGGCTTGGCGAAATGAGAACCCTCGCAACAGGAGTCGGGGATTTGAAAAAAGTGCTTACCAATGTCAAAACCCGGGGCACCTGGGGTGAAATACAGCTTGGCGCGATTCTTGAACAGATATTATCCCCCGAACAGTATGAAGCAAATGTAGCCACAAAAAAGAATTCTCAGGATAGGGTGGAATTTGCCATAAAACTTCCCGGGCAGGATCCTTCTGGTCAGAATGTTGTCTGGATGCCGATAGACGCGAAATTTCCGCAGGAGGATTACCAGCGTCTCATAGATGCCCAGGAAGCGGCGGACAAAGATCTTGCCGACAAATCTCTTAAAAACCTTGAGATGCGCATAAAAGCGGAGGCAAAGGACATAAGGGAAAAATATATAGATCCTCCCAACACCACAGACTTTGCAGTCATGTTTCTTCCGATCGAAGGCCTATACGCAGAGGTTATCCGCAGGCCGGGACTGTGCGATATCCTTCAGCGTGAATACAGGGTTATTGTCACAGGACCTACAACGCTTGCAGCTCTGCTTAACAGCCTTCAGATGGGTTTCAGAACTCTTGCCATCGAAAAACGCTCAAGCGAAATATGGATGCTGCTCGGAGCAGTCAAAGCCGAATTCGGCAAGTTCGGGGATGTGCTGGCAAAAACCAAGAAGAAGCTGCTTGAAGCAACAGACACTATAGACAGCGCCGAAACAAGGACCCGAGCTATTGAACGAAAGCTCAGATCCGTTCAGGAGACCCCTTCCGAATCTCCGGTACTGCCGGCGCAGGATTCAAACGGTGATTCTTTAAAAATATTCAACGAATGAGCGTAAAAGTTACCAAATAATCACCCTGAGGAATGAATAAAAATGGAAAGCGCTTTCACAACCGCAACAATCTGGCTCGCACTTGCAGTTTTATCCACTATTCTTGCAAGTCACCTCCGCATCTCGATGGCTCTTGTTGAAATATGCGTCGGCGTAGCCGCTGCCGCTGTTGTCGGACGATTCTTCGGCCCCGATGCTCTCGGATCAAATCTTGAATGGCTGAAATTTATCGCCTCTTCGGGTGCTGTGCTTCTCACTTTTCTTGCCGGGGCTGAACTTGAGCCTTCAGTAATGAGGACTAAAATCAAAGAAGTCACAGTTGTCGGCCTTATCGGTTTTTTTGCGCCCTTTCTCGGCTGCGCCACACTGGCAAAATATTTACTTGGCTGGGGTACACAGCAGAGCCTTCTTGCCGGGGTGGCTCTCTCGACAACCTCTATGGCCGTGGTTTATGCAGTAATGCTCGAATCCGGATTCAACAAAACAGAATTCGGAAAAGGAATCCTTGGATCATGTTTTATCAATGACCTCGGCACCGTTATCATGCTCGGCCTTCTATTTGCGCCTTTTAATTACAGAACGTTTATTTTCATAGGAGTCTGCACAGTATCTTTCTTTACTCTTCCATTCGTAACTTCCCGTCTCACAAGCCTTTACGGAAACAGAACCGCCGCAATAAGAACAAAGTGGATACTTTTCGTGCTTTTCGGGCTCGGAGCTCTTGCTTTGTGGTCCGGGAGCGAAGCTGTCCTCCCCGCTTACATTGCCGGAATGGTGCTTGCGGGTTCTGCGGCAAGGGATACCTTCTTCATCAGGCGCCTTCGCACCCTTACCATAGGATTTCTGACACCCTTCTATTTCTTAAGGGCCGGCTCCCTTGTATCCCTTCCAGCCATTATTTCCGCACCTTTGGTGCTTCTCGCGCTTCTTGCAGGCAAGGTTATCTCCAAGATTTTCGGGCTTTATCCGGTAATAGGCATGTTCAGGAAGGAAAAAAATGAAAAATGGTATTATACGCTCATGATGTCAACTGGTCTTACCTTCGGGACTATCTCAGCTCTGTATGGATATTCGCACGGTATCGTAAGCCGGGAACAATATTCCCTACTTGTCACGGCGGTTATCGCAAGCGCCGTGATTCCGACCATGATTGCAAACTTCGCATTTATGCCGAAGCATCTGCTCGCCAAAACCGAGGTAGCGGATAAAGCTCTGCAGGCAGATTATGCGCCGGTATGCGCGGATAACAACGGAACAAGCGGCCTGAATGAAGAGTAATCTCTTTACCGGAAACCTTCATTTTTTATAATGCGCTTTTTTAAACCTGACGGGGTTTTGAAACAATTCCTTGTTGGCGATGTTTTTCATGAAAGCTTTTCTGAGTTTGTTTATCTCTTTCAGCTTCTTGTCCACCAGGTCGGTATTCAGTGTTTTTATCTCCAGCTCATAATTTGATAATCTGTATGAAACAACCTGATATTTTCTTTCTTCTTTTTTTATATCTCCATTCGAGTCGCCTATCAACTGTACCTGGACACAGGAGATATTCCCGATTTTTATCGGATATCCACGGAAGTAAAAGGCCTCATCTCCTATCGGATAATGAACAAGATATTCGGTTTCTGAATATTTCAGTATGAGCATCTTTTCGCTGGAACCGGCAGTCCCGCCATTTTCCGGAGGTGTCTCCCAAAGTCCAAGGACCGCAGGATCAACAGGAATGTTGTGTTCATTTGTAAGGGGATTTTCATATTCACAGCCCGCAAAAACATAAAAGGCAAACGCTGCAAGGAACAGGGCTTTGTATTTCATCTGTTGTTCCTCCTTTTGACTGAGAAGCTGAAGGTCTTTATTAGCCTTCTGATGATTCCGTTGAAATTTTTCACCAATTATTCTACTACCCACACTGTGCAGTTGCGTGCGGTTCTCACTATCTTTCCCGATATGCTGCCGAATAGGAACTCTTCTTTGCGTGAAAGCCCTTTCCTTCCCACGACGAGCGTGCCGTATTCTAGCTTGTCCCTCTCCGCCAGAATACATTCCGCCATAGAAGGACAATAGCGAAGAGTCTTGCGGGTTGAAACATCTTCAGGTGCAAATCCGGCGTCGATAAGCATCCTGCTGTATCTTTCCAGCATCAGATCTGCCGCCTTTCCGTAATTCTCATACCATTTTATTTTCTCCTCTTCTGAAGGGAAATAATCCTCTTCAGGCTCTCTGATAACGTGAACCACCATCACTTTGAACCCTTTTATACCTCCCAGGAGATTTGCGACATAAAGGACCGCGCGGCCTGCGTTTTCCGACTCATCCGCCGCAATCAGTATATTTCTGTTGACATCATTTTCCATTTCATATTTCTCCCAACCTGCCGGAAAAAACGGATCTGAATTCATTCAGATCATCAAGCAATTGTATGGTGTTGTCGTAAAATATGTTTGCGCCCCTCGAAAAATGCATAAGTATCCGGTTGAGGCTGTCAGGAATATAGGGATAAATTTTTTTCAGGTTCGCTACACGGTTGCCGAACACAATGTTCATATCTTCATCCCGCAATACATTGAGCGCCGGATGATTCACTCTTTTCATGTCCGCAACAAGGAGATCTCCCATCCCTGCAATATACATAAACACATTCCCCAACCCGAACATGTCATAACCGTAAATGTTTTCCCTGTGACGGAAATTATAGTCAAAATCGATCCACCGGCACCGGCCGGTATCCCTGTCAGCCAGGATGTGATCCCTGCGGACATCCCCATGCTTTTCCCCGTGCTCATGCAAAAAACGAATGGCTTCCACACATTCTATAAATTTGTCCAGAATCTCAGGGAAATGCCGGTAAAAATAGGTTTCATGATCGATCCCTGATGCGGAATCCCTGATATAGTCGGCAAGTGTTTTACCGTAGATTAAATCGATAATCCTGACGATGTTGCCCTTATCATCCGGAACTGAAAAGCCGTGCATGAAATTGGCATGATTTCCGACCAGATTAAGAATACGAGCCTCTTTGCGGGGGCTTCTGAAGCACTCGAACTCGATGCCGCCGACGCGGGCCAAAAATTTTTCGTAAAACACCAGTTTTATGATCTTCGTTTTCCCTGTCGTCAAGTCAATGGCACGCTTTACCCAGAACTTAACCTCGTCATCAAGACCGAAACGTCCCTCTTTGGCGTTATGGCGCACCAGATAAGGCACATTGTTTAAGATTACAATATCTCCATATTCGATACTGTAAAAATCACCGGTATCCCTGAAAATATTGAACCGGTGGCCGGGTCTTTGAGAAGCCATCCAGGGAAGGGCAAGTTGATGAAGCGACTCTTGGGAAAAATCCTCACCCATAGACACATTCCTGTAATTTCGGGAGCATAATCCCTGTTTTTATTCCTGCTTTTTCCATAACCTTATGAGGTTGAATCCCCGCCTTTTATTTCGTCCGGTCTTTATAACGTCTATCCAAAACCTCGGTAAGTATCGGCAGCAATAATGACCCTAAGGGAAGAGCAAAAATGATTAATGCGGGCACGTAAAGAGATAAATGTTTCAGGTTAAACTTAAGCTGCGTTTTTTCTTCTTCTGTCCATCTCTCTCCGGTATTTTTCGGTTTCATAAGAAGCCGCATGAAATCCTGCAGATATTTACCTTCCCTTATAATAACCGCCCTGTTCTTAAGAATTTGCTTTTTCAGAAACAATTTTATCATACTATTAACAACACCGGCCTTAGTGCTTTTCTATTTATTTTGAACCAAAAACAAGCTTCAGCAAATCCGTAGTCCGTTTGGCGGGATTCCGGCGGATAGCAGCTTCCTCTATTGCCATATAATGGAAAATTCCGTCAATCCCCTTCTCTAAGACATAATCTGTCAAATCGGCCTTTACTTCGGGCACAAAGGGAATGGATCTGTATTGTTTCATAACATTATCATAAGCCTGAACAACTCCAACTTCTGCAAGGCTCTCTTTTACAACAGGCTGCATCTCCGTTGATAAAGAAGGGGCCATTTTACCCCGAAAATACTGGGTGGCGGCGTCTTCCGGACCACTGTATATCTGCTTTACATCATCAAAACTCATTGCGGTTATAGCCTCACCGAAAAGTTTCTTTGCTTTAGGTGTCGCCACCTCCGCAGCTCGGTTTAGTTTCAGTTCAAGATCTTCAAGCAGACCCGACATGCCGACTTTAGCCAGTACAGACTTCACGGTGTCGAGTTGTTTCGGTAAAGGAATATGGATGGCTGAATCCTTATTGAAGCCATCAACGCTTCCCAGCTTTGCAACCACATTCTCCGAGCTGACACGAAGCGCATCTTTAAGCCCGGCGCCGATTTCCTCGACTGATAAACCAGTCTGCTTGCTGCTTTCCCCGAAACTCTTCAGGAGATTGGATCCTTTTTCCCACCAGTTATCGGCGGCTTCCGCTGATCCTGAAATCGAACAAATCATGATAAGAAACGTGCCGGTAACAATTATCAATAGATTTTTTGAAGTCTTTATGAAAGTCTTACTCATAGCAACCTCCTCCCCGATACTTGTGAAGCCTGGTACTTTTAACAACTTGTTATTATTTTAACAGGCCGATCATTATACACCAGCGTCAGCTTTTAGTCTTGCTGCATTTGTCTGACATTATCCTCTCATAATGAAACTCTTCACAGATTACTCTTTCCGCATTGTCAAAGAGTACTCCTTCTTTCCCGAGCAGAGCCCTCTTCATTTCGAGGCCTCCCTGGTATCCGCCAAGATGCCGGTCTGAACGAACAGCACGGTGACAGGGCACGATCAGGGGAAACGGATTGGTCGCCAGGGCATTCCCCACGGCCCGAGCTCCACCTTTCTTGCCCAGATATTCGGCAATCAGCCGGTAGGTGCTTACGCTACCCCGCGGAATTGCGTGCTCCGCATGCAGAACACGCTGCTGAAAATCAGTACACTGGCTGAAATCTACAACATCAAGTGAAAACCCGATAGGCTCACCTTCAAGAAATCCTTTAATTGCCACCGCTATATCATCAATCTCAACACAGGAGGAGGCCCGCGAATCCGGATAAAGCTGATATACCTGATCTTCGGCAGGCAATCCGGGCTTTGAGATCAAAACACGGATGATTTTGGGATTCCCTTTCAGGGCGACCCAGACGATCCCCACAGACTCGAAAGGAGTTGGCTTTACAATCTTTCTGTTAATATGTCCGAAATTATTCGGATTCATCTTCATAAAAACCCCTGTGATAATCTTAAAAGTCCGGCAAACAGAATATATTCATGACCAGTAGTGTAGCCGTCATATTGATGATGATCAGTTTTGTGCCAGCTTCACGTGTATACTTAATTTCCGCCTGAAATGCCGCAACCGGAGTGACCTGTCAGACGTTTCAACGCACAAATCCGAAATAACCGAACAAGATTCCTAGTGAAAGTGTGACATACGGAAAAATCATAAGTGCCTTTTTTGTAAGAAATGGCTCGGATAAACGCTGAATGAATTTTGGAAAGGCTATAATGAAAAAGCCTTTTATGAGGGACAGCCAGCCTATAATCGTTATCAGAACAGTCCAATCTCTCCCCCAGAAATTGTGATAATGCACGATCAGAAATCCAACGATAATGGCTATGAAGCCCATCATGTAGGTTAGTGCAGCATTCTTATACATATCGTTCGCAAGCCCGCGATAATAATCTCTGTCGGTAAAACCGCAAAGAGAAGCTGACAGATATATCACGGCCGTTATTTTTGCGATGAATATGGATATTTCCATGTTATCCTCCCGCTTGCGTAAAAGATCACGCTTTTGTTGTGTCATATTTATAACACGGTGGCCGTTATATATCAAACTTCCAGATTATATTGAAGTCCCTTTTGTTTTATCGTTATTTACAATATATTGTTTTATCTGGGCCGATTCGATTTTCCCGGCAGTGCCGCCGGAAATTCCAGTTGCATTTCCATGGTACCTGCTTACAATCAGGAGGTAATGAACAGGCAAAACATATCAGGAGATTCATGAATGGATCGATAATCAGAGGCACAAAGATGAATTTTTGCATAACAACCGGCGGTTTCGAATACAGTCAAATATTAAATGCAAGATCGGCAGGATACATTGAAAGGGAAGCGGCATGAAAACATCTGAAACCCTAAAGACCCGCACCTCACGGATAACAGGCTTTCTCGGCTTGCAGCAAAGCACCGTCGGTGTGCTGGCCATGGTGGTGCTGGTTGGAATGGGTGAACGGATGGCCGAACGTTTTCTGCCCATCTATATGATAGCCCTTGGAGGCGGTGTTCTGGCTATTGGTTTTTTGCAGGCCATGGACAACCTGCTCTCTGCCCTCTACTCGTTTCCGGGGGGCTACCTGTCGGACCGCATCGGCATCAAAAAATCGCTTCTTATATTTAATCTTGTTGCTATGAGCGGATTTCTTCTGGTGATTCTGATTCCCGCCTGGCAGGCGGTTCTGGTTGGGGCGGTGCTGTTCATTTCCTGGTCGGCCATATCGCTTCCGGCCACAATGAGCCTGATGTACAAGGTACTGCCCGTTAACAAGCGCACCATGGGCGTCAGCATGCATTCCCTGGTGCGCCGCATCCCCATGGCTCTGGGGCCTATTCTGGGCGGCATCTTCATCAGCGTATGGGGCGAACGCGACGGAGTGCGCCTGGCGTTCGTGGCGGCCTTTACCTTGTCTGCCATTGCCCTTGTATTACAACAGCGGCTCATCGAAAATGGCAGCCCGGTTGAACCGCCCCCGGCAGATAAATGTGATCTGGCGCCTGAAAAAAATCCGTTGAAGTTGCTTCGCCTGATGAGCCCTGAGATGAAAAATCTTCTGATAACCGACATTCTGATACGTTTCTGCGAACAGATTCCATACGCATTTGTGGTAGTCTGGTGCATGAAGATCATTGCTGCACCAGTATCGGCTGTCCGGTTCGGTCTTCTTACCGGCATCGAGATGGTCACCGCAGTACTGGTTTACATCCCGGTGGCGTACATGGCGGACCGGAGCGCCAAAAAACCATTCGTCACTATTACATTTATATTCTTCACGCTCTTTCCGCTGGTGCTAATGTACAGCCGATCGTTCGAATGGCTGATCGCGGCTTTTATCCTGCGCGGGCTCAAGGAGTTCGGCGAGCCCACCCGCAAGGCTCTTATAATGGATCTTGCCCCGGACAACTGCAAGGCGGGAATGTTCGGTCTCTACTACCTGATCCGGGATGTTTTTGTATCACTGGCCGCTCTGGGCGGCGCTTTCCTCTGGATGATCAGCCCTGAAGCAAATCTGATCACGGCATTTGCTTTCGGCATTATCGGAACCCTGGGATTTGCAATTTTCGGCCGCGACGTTCAGACACCGGCAGGTAAAAAGGAGATTTCCAGCAGTTTAAGCCCGTCATGAAAAAGAATAATTGCTAAAACGCACAGCACCAAACCAAGAAATCGCATGGTGAATATGTATGAGTTACCGCTTAATAAAGATTTCGATTTGCCTATTAAAACGGCCAGCAAGATTTTTGATCCCACAAGAAAAACATAAAAACTTATGATAAAAGCCAAAGGGGCGCTTATGTTTTGCGCCATCGCTTTTGTCACCGTTGGAGCGCCGACAGAAAACCAGAACAGATAGGGATGAGGGCTTAAAACATTTGCCAATACCCCTTTTGTAAACGATTTTGATTTTATCTCATCAAGGTTAATCTTAACTCCTTTTGTACGCAGGCTGTTATAACCCATATAGAAAATAAACAGACCGCCTGTCAGTGAGATTATTCCTAAAATATTATGGAAACCGGATAACTTTGACAATATGAATAAAGTCAAAATGATTATAGGCAAATCGGTGATAATCGGAGCGAGAGCGACTTTGACACCGGATTTAATATCATGTTGAAGAGTTTCTGAAATTACAAGTGTCAAAAGAGGCCCAGGCGCAAAACCTGCTGATAAACCAAGCACTGTTCCAATTGTTAAATAATGTATCATTTTGATTTTCTATATAGTGTCCATCCGGAAATCAAAAGCCTGATATTCCATTTTTTCTATTGAATCGGCAGATAAACAATATCTCTCCTTTCAGCAATGAGAGCTTTGAATTTCTCTAATATAGGTCTGCGGGGTAATGGGTTTTGGCATTCGCAAGAATGGAATCCAGCCTTTGCCAATCCGCCACAGAGCTTTGGCGGACATCCATTAGGATGTTGACAGCCCCAAAGGATGAATAGTTACGAAGCCTTATACAGTATCAGTCTGTATGATACCTGTCGGATATCTGGGGCGTTGCCATGTCACCATAAAAATTTATTGAGATATGCCAAAACCCATTACCCTGACAGACCTTTTAATAATATGTTATGCAAGTTCTCAGCAATATGGAAGGCTGAAATTGCTTTTCTTTCTTATCACGCTTCTTGATCTTAATAAAGCTGTGTTTTTTTATCTAAATTTTGAAGATTAAAGTTCCCCACAGCAAGCAACGAGGAGTGCAATTTGCTGTTTCAGATCACCTCTCCAAGTCATCCGTGGCTGATCTCCAACCGATTATAGTTTAAGGATTTTTTTGCATCAGCCTGGATGCAAAATATACCTTGACAGGCCAAAACCGTCCACCTATATATAAATCCCTTCAAAACAGTGCCTTATGCAAAAAGGACCGGTGTGATATTTGCCGGCATAATTGAAGCTCTCTCAGCAGCAGGCTATAGGGAGCTTCGACCGTGGGGAATAGCGTCTATTTTTAATTCGCGCGCTGACCCCGCTGCAAAAAGCGAGGAATGCGCTCACTGTTTCTGTTCAGTTTGGTGGTGCGAGGAGTAACCATGAAAAAGGTGCTTTTTTTATCGTCGGCCGCAGCTATAACATTTTCTCTCTTCCTGACTATTCCGGCCTTTCTTTTTGCTGAGGAGTATTCTCTGGACGACCTCTGCCGGATAGCCCTGGCCCGTTCTGAAAAGCTCAAGATGGCTGAGGAAAATCTCGCTATCGCCGAAACGGGCAAGGATAAGGCTTTTTCATACCTTCTGCCACGCCTGACGGCGACGGGCGGTTACACCCGATATTCGGAAAATAAGTTCACGGCCTCGGGTGGAGTCATTCAACCGGATTCGGCCTACACATGGGAGGTTCGTGCCGATGAGACAGTCTCTCTGAGCGGCCGGGAACTGACAGCGCTCGGGATCTCCCGGCAAAACATAACCAAAAGCAGGCATGACCTGACGGCGATCCGCGAGGAATACCTTTTTCGTTACGTGGCTGTAGCCTATTACAACTGCCTGATTGGACAAAAAAATCTCGATATAGCCGAATCGAATCTGAAGCGGCTTCAGAAACACCGGGACGCTGCCGAAAAGCGGCTTAAAATCGGAGAGGTAACAAAAACCTCTCTTCTCCGCGCCGAAGGAGAGCTTTCCGGGGCAAAGTCGGACAACCTTCAGGCGAAAAACAATCTTGAACTCGCACTTGCAGTCCTTGCAAGCAATGCCGGGATAAGGGAGCCCTTCACACTCAATTACATTCCGGCCGAGGAGGCGGAGATCCCCGCGCTGGCTATCTTTCAGGATCAGGCATTAGCGTCGCGGGCGGAATTGAAAAGCCTCGATGTCCAGAAACATATCGCAGCAGACCGGATCCGTTTTATGGAAGGGGCATACTGGCCAAGCGTCTCCGTTTTCGGAGCTTATGAGCGGTCCGATCAGGAGCCGTCCGGGTCGAGCCTGAACCGGGAGAGCATTTACGGGGGAGTTGCACTTAACTTTCCTTTCTTCGACGGGGGACTGAAAAAGGCCGATGTCTCGGAAGCGAGATCCAGAGAGAGACAGGCGGCGCTTCAGATTGAGGATATGAAAAAAGAGATCGACATCGAGGTCCGGAGCGCCTATCTGGATGTCGTGACTCAGAAGGGGATCCTTCGATTCTTAAACGATCAGCTTCTTTTTGCCCGCGATAATTACAACGCTGTGGAAAGGCAGTTTGATTTCGGTCTTTCGAACAGCTTGGATGTGATGGATGCCAACACACTGCTGGTATCGGCCGAACGGAAGGTGGCATCCGCGATTTACAATTATCAACTATCCCTGCTTAGGATGAAAAAAGCCACGGGTACGCTGACAGAGTTCCTAGCCGGGAAACAATAGGATATATTTTTGTTATTAAGGAGAGTGTTACATGTTCGGACGATCATCGTCTTTAATCGGAAATAAAGGATCAATCAGCTACAGCTTCCGTACCGGCACTTTCATCGCCGCAATTTTGCTGTGTACAGTGCCTATCGTACATTTCGGATGTAAGAAACCGGAACAGAAGGCGGTGAAGGAACAGGCAGTCAACGTCCGCGTCCAGACGTCGGAGAGCCGCTCCCTCAGGCCTTTCATAGAGTCGCTCGGGACCCTAAAACCATACGACGAGGTTATCGTCAGCTCAGAACTCGATGGCATCCTTAAAACGATTCACGTAGATGAAGGTTCTCCCGTTACCCGCGGGAAGCTTATAGCCGAGATCAAAGAGATCGATTACCGACTCGCTTTAGAGCAGGCGGCCGCCGTACTGAAGCAGACTGAGGCTTCCCTGGCCAACGCCAAGCTTGAGCATCAACGCAAGGAGGCCCTCTACCGGGAGGAATTGGTAACGAAGCAGCAGTTTGACGATATTGTTGCGCGCCTTGCCTTGGTCCAAGGGGATGTGGAACGCGCAAAGGCCGGACTGGATCTGGCAAAAGAGAAGCTGACCAAGACGATGATTTTCGCCCCCATGGCGGGAAGTGTTAAGGAGAAAAAGGTCACCCCGGGAGACTATATCCGTAACGGCACGTTCCTCGTCTCGATCATCCGGATCGATCTTCTTAAGCTTGCCTTCACCGTGCCCGAAAAGGATGTGGGCGGCATCCGGGAGGGACAGGATATCCTGTTTACGGTTGATTCATTCCCCGGACGTGAATTTCGGGGAAAGTTGAAGACGATCTACCCAAGCCTCGATGAAAAGACGCGCTCTCTTCAGGTGGAGGCGCAAGTCGAAAATCGTGACCGAAGCTTGAAACCGGGTTTCTTTGCCCGCGTGACACTCTATACCGGGCCAGCAAAAATGACCGTCGTAGTACCGATAACCGCCCTTCTCTATGACAACTCCACCACCAAACTCTTCACCGTCGAGGAGAACCGGGCGAAGGAAAAAGTTGTGAAGGCAGGACGTAAATATGTAGAATTAATGGAGATCACCGAGGGATTAAAGGCAAATGAAACCGTGGTGACCGTGGGACAGAACAACCTTATGGAAGGGGTGCTGGTAAATGTGGCTCGCTGATACCTCGGTCAAGAGACCGGTTTTTGCCACCATGGCCATAATGGCGCTGGTGGTCCTCGGTATTGTCAGTTATCCGGAAATCGGCGTTGACCTTTTCCCTAAGGTCGATTTTCCGATTGTAACGGTTTCCACCCACCTGAACGGGGCGAGTCCCGAGGTCATCGACGTGGATGTGACCGACAAGATCGAAGGAGCGGTCAACACGATCAACGGCGTCAAGAGTATCACGTCGAGCAGTACGTCAGGGGATTCCAGGGTGACGATCGAGTTCGTCCTCGACCGGAACATCGACCTCGCTGCACAGGATGTCAGGGAGAAGGTCGCCCTGATCCGGAACAGGCTGCCGGCCGACATAGAGGAGCCGAGGATTGCCAAGGTCGATCCCGATGCAACGGCGGTGCTCTGGATCAATCTTGCGGGGCAGAAATCGGTGAAGGAACTCTCAACCTATGTCGATGAAGTACTGAAGGAGCAATTGCAGCGGATCAACGGCGTAGGCGACGTCCAGTTATGGGGGCTCCGCCTGCGGCAGATCCGCGTCTGGCTCGACACCAACAAGCTGAGGGCATATGGGATCGCGGCTACGGATGTAATGAACGCGCTGATGCGGCAGAACGTAGAGCTGCCGGGCGGACGGATCGAGAGCCTCTCGAAAGAATACACGGTGATGGTCAAGGGGGAATTCGCCAACATTTCAGAGATCAACGACCTGGTCGTCGCCTACGACAAAGGCGCCCCCGTGCGTCTCCGGAATGTCGGGAAGGCTGAAGACGGGATGGAGGAGAAGCGGACGCAGGTCCGCTACAACGGTGTCCCTGCAATCGCGATGGGGGTGCAGAAGCAGTCCGGCACCAACACCGTTGCCGTAGCCAACCTCGTCAAAGCCGAGATCGAGAAGATCCGAAAGACCCTTCCGCCGGGGATCAGCCTGAACATCGCGATGGACCAGTCCGTATTTATCCAGCGCTCCATAGACGAGGTGCAGAAGCATCTGGTCCTCGGGAGCTTCTTCGCGGTTCTGGCCGTTCTCCTCTTCCTCCGAAACTTCAGAACGACATTAATAAGCGCGGTCGCGCTTCCGGTCTCTATCATCGCCACCTTCGCGCTGATCCGCGCCTTCAATTTCACCTTCAACAACATGACGATGCTTGCCCTCACCCTTTCGGTGGGCCTGCTGATCGACGACGCGATAATCGTGATAGAGAACATCTACCGCCACGTTGAAGAGGGGATGGAGCCGCGCGAGGCATCGACCTTCGCCACCTCCGAGATCGGTCTGGCTGTCATGGCCACGACCTTCGCGATTGTCGCGATCTTTCTCCCGGTCGCGTTCATGAAGGGGATAATCGGCCGCTTCTTCCTGCAGTTTGCGCTGACCGTTGTCTTTTCGGTGATGGTATCACTCCTCGTCTCGTTTACTTTGACGCCGATGCTCGCCTCGATCTTCCTGAAACGCTTTACACTCCGGCGGGTCAACCCCGGGGCAGAAGCTGCGGCCAAGGCCAAACCGAAAGGATATTTTGCGGAGTGGTTTGAACGAGGGTACAAAAGGCTTGAAGAGGGCTACCGGCCGCTGCTGGCCTTTTCCATCCGCCACCGCGGCGCAATTCTCATCGGGGCTTTCCTCCTCTTTATCGGAAGCCTCTATCTGACTACGTTTATCGGCAAGGAGTTCATCCCACCGGAGGATCAGGGTCAGTTCCTTGTCCGCCTGGAGGCTCCGATCGACTATTCCATCGAAAAGGCGGACGAGCTTTTCCGGCCCGCCGAAAAGATTCTGCGCGAGACGCCGGAGGTTGGAGCGGTCTATTACCGCCTCGGCCTCGGGGGCGCAGTCAACCGGGCGGTCATGATGACGCGCCTAGTTCCAAAGGCCGAAAGGAAGAAAAGCCAGGAGCAGCTCAAGAAGGAGATCCGGGATAAACTCAGAAAATTTCCGGGGCTCAAGGTATCTGCCGAAAATGTATCGCTGATCGGCGGCGGGCAGCGCCAGGTGCCGATCCAGTTCAGCGTCAGGGGACGCGACCTGGCTGCCCTCCAGACCTATACCCGCCAGATCGCCAGTGAGTTTTCCAAACTGCCGGGAATCGTCGATGTGGACACTTCGCTGGAGATGGGAAGGCCGGAACTCAAAGTATTTATCGACCGGGACAAGGCGGCCGATTTGGGCGTGGATGTTGCCGCGATCGCTGAGGCGGTCAACCTGCTGATCAGCGGAGAGACCGAGGTGACCAAATACAAGGACGAGAGCCGTGGAAAGCGCTACGATCTACGCATCCGACTGAATCCGGAGGAGCGGAGCAATCCTGACGATCTGAGCAGACTCTACGTCCGGTCGCGGGATGGCCGGCTCGTCGAGCTCCGGAACCTTGTCCGCATACAGGAGGGCGGCGGGCCGAGCGTCATCAACCGGGTTGACCGGCAGCGGTCGATCTCGCTTTTCGCCAGCCTCGAAGGCAAGCCGCTTGGGAAGGCGGTTGAAGAGCTCAACGCCATTTCGGGTAAGATTTTGCCGGCAGACTATCTTCCCAAATACCAGGGGACTGCGGAAACGATGGGCGAGTCGTTCAAGTACCTTATGTTCGCGCTGATCTTAGGGGTCGTTATGGCCTACATGGTGCTGGCTGCACAATTCGAGAGTTTCGTCCACCCCTTCACTGTTCTTCTGGCGATGCCGCTCTCCTTTATCGGAGCGTTCGGCGCGCTGTTAATAACCGGAAATACACTGAACATCTTCAGCTTCATCGGCCTGATCCTGCTGATGGGACTTGTGAAGAAAAATGCGATTCTGCTCGTCGATTATACGAATGTCCTCCGGGGAAGGGGTGTTCCGCGGAGGGAGGCGATCCTGCAGGCAGGGCCGGTCCGGCTCCGACCGATCCTGATGACGACCTTCGCTATGATTTTCGGAATGATGCCAGTTGCCTTCGGTGTCGGAGAAGGATCTGAAACCCGCGCTCCGATGGGAATAGCGGTCATTGGCGGGCTCCTGACCTCTCTTTTCCTTACGCTCGTTGTAGTCCCGGCAGCCTATGATCTCTTCGACGACTGGCAGGAACGCTTCAAGGAACGCCGTCGGAAAGTAACCATCACTATGCGTAAGGAATAACGCGTAACATTCTTCATTTTTTAACAGGGAGGTCTTTAACGATGAAAATGTTTCTGCTTATCTACTGCGATGCTGCTGATGAAGCCGTGATTGCCACCCTGAAAGAATCCGGGGTCAGGGGATACACGAAATTGATGGAAGCCTGCGGGGAAGGTACTGAAACGGAACCGAAGCTTGGTACGCACATCTGGCCCGGGAGGAATAATGTTATTTTGATGGCTGTGCCCGATGATGCAATCTCCCTTCTTGACGCGAGGATCCGGGAGCTCAAGCAGGAATATCCCCGCGCCGGCGTCCGGAGCTTTCTGCTGCCGATGGAGGAACTGGCCGTTTGACCCTGCTTTAAAGGATTATCTGTAATTTGCTTGGCTCTCCACGACCAAATAAAATGTGCACCGGGAACAAACGGTTATTATTTAACGCTCCGTAAAACCGGCAGAACGAGTTTATTCCGTAACAGGGCCACTCTATTTGCCTGACTCAAATTCTTTTTCGGACTTTTCCCATGCATCATTGAGAGCCTTATACGCATCTGAAAAACCCCTTTTTATATGTTCCCAGGCATCGCCGGTACTATTTTTCAAGCTACCGTACCATTCGGCTAC